>NZ_JAKZFK010000010.1:0-141775 GCF_022549315.1 Aeromonas sp. MR16
GCCGCTCGCCGGCAAAAGTAGCAAGCTACTTTCCCGCTGCCGCTCGACTTGCATGTGTTAGGCCTGCCGCCAGCGTTCAATCTGAGCCATGATCAAACTCTTCAATTTAAGTTTGGTTTGCGTTCATTCATTACCGGGGCAATGAACTTCAGCGGCTCAATGAATTGCTGAAATAAACTGTTCGACTTGTTATTGCTAACAAGTCGTTTTGGTCACTTCACCAGACATTGAAAATCAAAAATTAATTTTGATGGTCGATGCTGTGAGTGCCCACACAGATTGCTTGATTCAAATTGTTAAAGAGCGACGCAGCTTTTGGCTGCTGCGGGAGTGGCATTCTACTCAACCGCCTTCTCGAGTCAAGCCTTATTTTCAGAGGCTTTTCGAGGTCACCGACTGGCTTATCTGCGTTGCCGCTTGCCCTGTCGATGGAGGCGCATTATAGGGAGCTGAATCAGATTGGCAAGGGTGATTTCGCATTAAATTCGAATTCCTGGCTCAACCGTTCATTAATCACCCGAAATGATGATTAAGCCCACAACGGGAGACTCTAGTGAGAATAAGTAGTCTTGATTTACAAGATGGCGCTGTCGGCAGATCAAGGTTGCATCGAATTGGTTTCCCGATCGCTATTAGCATGGTGATCGAGATCCCGCCTTCGGGTAACATAGCGCCCCTTTGCGATTCTCACACTCTTGGGCTTTGGAGAGTTTAATGCCTTTTGCACTTGGCCAGCGTTGGATTAGTGATACAGAGACGGATCTGGGGTTGGGAACTGTCGTTGCTGTTGAAGGACGCATGGTTACCCTGTTGTTTCCGGCTACCGGTGAAAACCGCATGTATGCCAAAGAAGAGGCGCCGGTTACCCGGGTCAGCTTCAATGTGGGCGACCAGATAGCCAGTCATGAAGACTGGACCATGCTGGTTGAAGAAGTGCAGGAGAAGGATGGGCTGCTTATATATGTCGGTGTCCGCACCGATAACGAGGAGCCCGTCGTCCTCAAAGAGGTGTTCCTCAGTAACTTCATCAAGTTCAACAAGCCGCAGGATCGCCTGTTTGCCGGTCAGATCGATCGGATGTCCCGTTTCACCCTGCGCTATGAAGCCCTGATCAACCAGCATCAGCGTCGCCGCAATCCGACCCGCGGTCTGGCCGGCGGCAAGGTCAGCCTGATCCCTCATCAGCTCTATATTGCCCACGAAGTGGGTCATCGCTATGCCCCGCGCGTGCTGCTGGCCGACGAGGTGGGTCTGGGCAAGACCATAGAGGCGGGCATGATCATCCATCAGCAACTGCTCTCTGGCCGTGCCCAGCGCGTGCTCATCCTGCTGCCGGAGACCCTGCAACACCAGTGGTTGGTCGAGATGATGCGCCGCTTCAACCTGCACTTCTCCCTGTTTGACGAGGAGCGCTGCATCGAGGCCTTCGCCGACGCCGAAAATCCGTTCGAGACGGAGCAGCTGGTGATCTGCAGCCTCGACTTCCTGCGCAAGAAGCGCCGCCGCTTCGAGCAGGTGCTGGAAGCCGAGTGGGATCTGCTGGTCGTCGATGAGGCCCACCACCTGGAGTGGAGCGAAGAGGCGCCGAGTCGCGCCTACGAGATGGTGGAAGCCCTGGCCGAGCAGGTGCCGGGCGTCCTGCTGCTGACCGCCACCCCGGATCAACTCGGCCACCAGAGCCACTTTGCCCGTCTGCGCCTGCTCGATCCCGAACGTTTCTATGACTATGACGCCTTCCTCGCCGAGGAGCAGGCCTATGGCCAGGTCGCCAGCGCCGCGCAAGCCTTGTTGGCAGGCGAGCCTCTGAGCGATGAGGCCAGGCAGATCCTCGCCAGCCAGCTGGATGGACTGGACTTGAGCAATGCCGCCGCCCGTGAACAGGCGGTTCGCAAGCTGCTCGATCAGCACGGTACCGGCCGGGTGTTGTTCCGCAACAGCCGCGCCAACATCCAGGGCTTCCCGGAGCGTCACCTCAATGTCTACCCCATGCCGCTGCCGGAGCAGTACAAGACCGCCATCAAGGTGATGGGCATGATGGGCGGCAACGGTGGCGATCTGCAGACCCGCGCCCTGCGCTACCTCTATCCGGAGAAGATCTTCCAGCAGTTCGAGGGAGACAACGCCAGTTGGACCCAGTTCGATCCTCGGGTCGACTGGTTGCTTGAGCTGCTGCTCGGCGCCCGTCAGCAGAAGGTGCTGGTGATCTGCTCCGAGGCCGCGACGGCCCTCGCGCTGGAAGAGGCGCTGCGTACCCGCGAGGGTATCCGCGGCACCGTATTCCACGAAGGCATGTCGATCCTGGAGCGGGACAAGGCTTCTGCCTATTTTGCCCAACAAGAGAGCGGCGCCCAGGTGCTGATCTGCTCCGAGATCGGCTCAGAGGGTCGCAACTTCCAGTTTGCCAGCCACCTGGTGCTGTTCGATCTGCCACTCAACCCGGATCTACTGGAACAGCGTATCGGCCGTCTCGATCGTATCGGTCAGCAGAACACCGTCGAGATCCACGTCCCCTATCTGGAAGGCACCGCCCAGCGCGCGCTGCTGGACTGGTATCACGATGGCCTGGATGCCTTCGAGCAGACCTGCCCCACCGCCCGCCCGGTATTTGAAGCCGTGCGCGAGGAGCTGTTCGAGCTGCTGGCCGCCAACGAGGGTGAACAGGCGGTGCTGGACGCCTTGCTGGCCAAGACCCGTGAACTGCACGAGCCGCTCAAGTCTCGCCTGGAACAGGGCCGCGATCGCCTGCTGGAAATTCACTCCAGCGGGGGCAATGCCGCCCGCGCCCTGGTCGACAAACTGACCGCCGAGGATGACGACACCGGCATGATCTCCTTTGCCCTCAAGATGTTCGACGAGATCGGCGTCAATCAGGATGACAGAGGCGAGCATGCGTTGGTACTGACCCCAGGCGATCACATGCTGGTGCCGAGCTTCCCGGGCCTGCCCCAGGATGGCATGACGGTCACCTTCGATCGCCCCATCGCCCTGGCGCGGGACGACATGGCGCTGCTCTCCTGGGAGCACCCCATCATGCGCGGCGGCATCGATCTGATCCTGGGTTCCGAGATTGGCGCGACCTCGGTCGCCCTGCTGAAGAACAAGGCACTGCCGATCGGTTCCATCTTGCTGGAGCTGATCTTCGTCGCCGAATCTGCCGCCCATCCCCAGCTCTATCGCTTCATGCCGCCGACCCCGATCCGGCTGCTGATGGACAAGAATGGCCAGAACCTCGGCGAGAAGGTAGCGTTCGATGCCTTCAACCGCCAGCTGACCCCGGTCAATCGCCACCTTGGCAGCAAGCTGGTCACAGCGTCCCAACCGGTGATCCACGGCCTGATCGGCAAGGGCCAGGTCATCGCCGAAGAGCTGAAGGCCGGCATAGTGGACAAGGCCCGTGGCCAGATGGCGCAGGCCCTGCAGCAGGATCTCGATCGGCTGGAGGCCCTCAAGGCGGTCAATCCGAACGTGCGCGACAGCGAACTGGAATATCTGCGCAACTTGCAGGCAGAATTGCACCACCTGATCGACCAGACCCAGCTCAAACTGGATGCCATCCGCTTTATCGTGGTTACCCATAACTGACAAGGTAGAGAAGGTGCATAACCGGATCGACAGCGACCCGATCCGGCTCAGGCCGGATGCCATGCACTTTATTTACCGTGGTCATCATAACTAAGTCACTGATGGGGCCTGCCCCTTGGATTAAAGATGCAAGACGCTACATTTGAATACTCACCGCCGCAGGAACCCTGGCTCGATATCCTGTTCAAGGACAAGGACATCATGGTGGTCAACAAGCCCACCGGCCTGCTCAGCGTCCCCGGGCGCGGGCCCGAAAATGAAGACAGCGTCCTGTATCGCGTCAAGCAGCAGCACCCCAAGGCGGCGGCGGCTCACCGCCTCGACATGTCCACCACGGGCGTTATCGTCATCCCCCTCACCCCGAACTCTCATCGGGAACTGAGTCGGCAATTTCGTGAACGGGAAACCGAGAAGCACTATCTCGCCTGGGTGTGGGGCGAGCCAGAAGCCGATTCCGGTCAGGTCGATCTGCCGCTTTGCGTGGACTGGCCCAACCGGCCGAAACAGAAGGTGGATTTCGAGGAGGGCCGCCATGCCCTGACCCTGTGGGATAAGCTGAAGGTGGAGAACGGCAATAGCCTGATCAAGCTGACCCCCATCACAGGGCGCTCGCACCAGTTGCGGGTCCACATGCTGGAGCTGGGTCACCCCATCCTGGGGGATAACCTCTATGCCCATCCCGAAGCTCTGGCGGCGGCTCCGCATCTTTATCTGCATGCGGCCATGCTGACCATCACTCATCCCCGTAGTGGCGAGCGAATGAGCTTCGAGGCGCCGGCCCCCTTCCCGCTCTAAGCCAGATGGCTGGCTTAGGACTTTGTCTAGTCCTGAAATAGGTTTACACATTTTCGTCTAGCTTCACGTGACTCAGAACCCCCGATGTACCGCATCGGGGGTTCTGTATTTCAACGCATGATGCGGTCGCTCCAGGTTGTAAATATCCACCGCCTCACGCACCATCTCCCGCGCTTGCGCCAGGTCCTGCGGGCTTTGCAACAGCAACTCTCCTTTCAATATCCCGTTCACCCGCTCCGCCAACGCATTCTGGTAACAGTCATATCCGTCTGTCATCGAGCACCGGACCCCGTGCCGTTCATGCAATGACTGATACAACCCCGAGCAATACTGCACGCCGCGGTCCGAGTGATGGATAAGCTCCCCGCCGCCACATCGTTGCTTCAGTGCTTTCTTAAACGCCATCGCCACCGACTCGGCGTGCATCCCTTCGTGCACGTGATGACCCACTATCTTGCGTGAGTAGGCATCCGTCACCAGGCTCAGGTACAGCGGCCCGCTCCTGGCTGGCAGATAGGTGATGTCGGCGACCCAGACTTGCTCCGGGGCCACCGGCGTGACCTGCTCCGGCCCTGCCTTGAGCAAGTTGGGATGACGGTAGAAGCGGTGAAAACTGTGGGTGGTCTTGTGATACGCCCGTCTGGGCTGCACCAGCAAGCGGTGCTCGGCCAATATCTGAAACAGCCTGTCCCGCCCGACCTTGAGCCAGCCATCATCCTGACCCTGAAGCAGATAATGCAGCTTGCGGGTGCCGACCCGTGGCTGGCGTAACCGTATCTGACGCACGAAGCGCACCACCTGCAGCCCCTGTGCATGGCGCAGGTCTGCAACCCGATTGCGCTTGTAGTAAGCCTGACGGCTTATTCCCAGAAACAGGCAAGCCCTGACGATGGTCAGCCTCTCGACTTGCCGCTGCGAGAGGACTTGCCGGGTCGCTTTTTTACGATGGAGACGCCGTAGTCGTTCTTCAGCACATCGACGACGGCCTCAAAGAACTGGGCCTTCTGGCTCATCAGCGCCAGCTGCTGTTCGAGCTCCTTGATACGCTGTTCGGGCGTCTGGTTGTCGGGGTCAGGCATGGTGATGCTCCTGTCGGCGCGCACAGAAGCCCCCAGGCTCCAATCCTGCCGACCATGTTTACGCAACCATACCAGAACGGTCGAGTGGCCCTGAATGCCATATCGGGCCTGAGCCTGTTTGTAGGTGAGCTCGCCTTTTTCAATCTGCTCGACCAGCGCCAGTTTAAAAGTCAGCGAGTAATCGCGCTGTGTCCGTTTCACACCTTGTCCCATCGGGTTCTCCATTTATTGGGGGGAAAGGTGTAAACCATATTCAGGACGGGACACCTGAATAAAAAAAGCCCCCATCGATGGATGGGGGCTTTTTCGTTAGAGTCAAACGTGAATGTTGATGTTGCTTCCCAAGGCTCCAGTCGCCGATGTAACTGGCGCCTGAGCTGGTTGGGCGGCAGTCTGCAGCAACTTCAGCGCGGTTTCGCCGTCCTGAAGCTGCTGCTTTTTCGCCAGACTGGCCGTCATCAAGGCAGAACCATATGACATAGATGCAGAGCTAGAAATATCCATTGTGTACCTCCTGCCTAAGCTCTATCGGCCACGACACGCCAGACATGAGTGATATCGCTCAGAGCAAATAGGCCTTGTCCGGGACACGTTGCGTCAGCCAGCGTTCTTCCATCTCCAGCAGGGTCTGATAGACCTTAGCCGCCTGCTCGGGACGACTGAACAGATAGCCTTGTCCGTAGAGATGGATGTCGGTCAGCGAGCGCAGCACATCGAGCTGGCCCTGGGTCTCAATGCCCTCGCACACCAGCTTCTTGCCCAACATGGTTCCCATGCGACAGATGTTGGCAACCAACTCGGCCGCCTCAATGGAGATATCAATTCCCTGTATGAAGGATCTGTCGATCTTCACTTTGCTCACCGGCAGCTTCTGCAGATAGCTCAGAGAAGAGTAGCCAGTCCCGAAATCATCCAACGCCAGCTGGACCCCTTGTTGGTTAAGATCCTGCATCAGCTGCAGCGAGTTCTTCACCTCGCGCATGGAGGTATCCTCGGTCACCTCCAGCACCAGACTGGCGGCGGGAATGTGGTGATCCATCAGGGCTTTGGCCACCAGTTTCAGCAAGTTGCGCTGATACATGCCGGGGGAGATGTTGACGCACATCTGCAGATCAACCAGCCCCAAGTGTTGCCACTTATGGAGCTGCTCACAGGCGGTATTCAGGATCCAGCTGCCAAGCTTCTCCGCCAGCTGGAACTCCTCCGCGACCTGAATTACTTCGTTTGGCGGAATGAAGCCCAGTTCGGGATGACGCCAGCGCAGCAGTGCCTCGACCGCCTCGCAGCGACCCGTCTCCAGGTTGACGATGGGCTGGTAATACAGCTCGAGCGCGTTGTGCTCCAGTGCCATCACCATGTCGGAGGCGAGATGCTTGCGCCGGACCGTCTCGTTGAGCAGGGAGTTGTCATAGATGACATAAGGTACATGGGTCTTACGACTGTGGGACAGGGCCTGCTCCGCCCGGCTGAGCAGCTCCTGGGTCTGGTTGCTGTCCATGGGGAAGAAGGCGATGCCAATGCCCACCTCCAGCCGGAACGGGTAGTTATCGATGAGGATGTCCTGCTTGAGGGAGTGCAGCACTCTCGCCACCAACTCCCTGACATGGCGCAAATCGCTCCCTTCCCGCTGCAGCATGGCGAGCTGATCGCCGCCAAGGCGGGCGACCCACTCCCCATTTTCACACAGGGCGCGCAGCCGCCTCGCCAGCTCCCGCAGCAGGAGATCCCCGGTGTTATAGCCAAACTTGCTGTTGATATCCCGAAAGTCATTGATGTCGACCAGCACCAGTCCGAACGGCGTATCGCGGCTGACGTAGGACTCCATCTTCTCCAGCAGCGCCAGTCGGTTGGCAAGCCCGGTCAGGGGATCGACGCGGGCCGTCCTGAAGTGGCGCCTGGCCTCGCGGATCAGCAAGCCACTGAGCAGGATGACGGAGATCACCAGGCCAGACACCATAAACAGCAAGGCGTTACGCAACTGGCCAAAGCGCTTGTCATTGCCCGAATAGACGTTGATGTTGTTCTGCATGACGGAGGCGAGAGAGTAGGACAAGGGTTCCTGCAGGGGGGCGAGCGTCATCATGATCTGCTGGTAATCCGGGGTGCCGGGCTTGAGATCGGCCAGCTTGGGTTCCAGTTCCCGGATATTGCTCTCGGTCAGTTTCACCAGGCGCAGCGTCTTCTGATTGTCTGCCAGACTCTTGCGCAACTGGCCACTCAGCAGGATCGGCGTCCGGCTCCAGAGGATATCGTAGCGCAGCAGCAGCGCCTCATGGTCGATACCGCCGTAATGGTAAATTTCGACAGCATTGAGAAAACGGCCCAGCTCTAGTTGGAGCTGCATCAATGCCCAGGAGACGTCGTAGGTGTACTTCTCCATCACCCGGGTCGCATTTTGTATCTGCACCAGGCAATACAGAGTGCTGCCCGTGAACAACAGAATGGATAGATAAAGAACGCCGAGTAAGGGCCAAGCCCTGGTCTTCGTTTTCAACCCATGCCCCCGCAAGCCATCATCATTACTGCTGAATATCGATTGAACTCAGTTGCCAGATCATCATGTCGGTGAATTCAGAGCGCTTGAGTTCGGGATGCTTGTCCAGTGGCAGGATAAACCAAAGCGGTCCCTTGTCACGTACCCGCATGGTCATACCGTCGTCCTGCCAGGCCAGAATAGGATCATATTGTTTGACCTTATCCCAGTTGACCCGGATCTGGAAACTGTTCAAGGCCGTCAGGGTAATACTCTTGCCTTCGGCCCCGACCGCCGTCATCAGGTCCGCCAGTTTTGGTCCCACATACTTGTGCGGCTTGTCCACCCAGGGGTTGCTCGTCACTATCTCATGCTGCGGCAAGGCCTGGAGCATGGTCAGGTCGAAGGCGACCTCGCCGTCGGCCGGTTCAGCGGGATCCACATTACCTGTCACCTTGAGGATCACTGGACCTTGCGGGATCGCCAATGTCATGGTCGGCATGACAAGAGAAAACAGTAATGGAATCAGGCCTAAATTTCGCATGCTCACCTCAGATGATTTCACTATCAATAGACTCATTCTAGTAGCGCTAAAAAAAACGGCCCGCAAATGCGAGCCGTTTGATAACTACGACAGGATTACATCATACCCATGCCGCCCATGCCACCCATATCAGGCATGGCAGGAGTGTCTTTCTTCGGCAGTTCGGTGATCATGCACTCGGTGGTGATCATCAGACCGGCGATGGACGAGGCAAACTGCAGCGCGGAACGGGTTACCTTGGTCGGATCCAGGATCCCCATGGCCAGCATGTCGCCGTACTGTTCGGTGTAAGCGTTGTAGCCGAAGTTACCTTCGCCATTCTTCACCGCATTGGCGATGACGGAGGCTTCTTCACCGGCGTTGATCACGATCTGACGCAGCGGGGCTTCCATGGCGCGCAGAGCAACCTTGATACCCACGTTCTGGTCTTCGTTGTCGCCACGCAGGTCGGCCAGTTTGGCGGCAACGCGTACCAGCGCCACACCACCACCGGCAACCACGCCTTCTTCCACGGCGGCGCGAGTGGCGTGCAGGGCATCGTCAACGCGGGCCTTCTTCTCTTTCATCTCGACTTCGGTGGCAGCGCCAACCTTGATCACCGCAACGCCGCCAGCCAGCTTGGCCACGCGCTCTTGCAGCTTCTCACGGTCGTAATCGGAAGAGGTCTCTTCGATCTGCTGACGGATCTGGGCAACACGGCTTTCGATCAGGGCAGCATCACCCACGCCATCGATGATGGTGGTGTTCTCTTTGGTGATGACGATGCGCTTGGCACGGCCCAGATCTTCCAGGGTCGCTTTCTCCAGCTCCATGCCCACTTCTTCGGAGATCACGGTACCGCCAGTCAGCACGGCGATGTCTTGCAGCATGGCCTTGCGACGGTCACCGAAGCCCGGCGCCTTGACGGCGGCGACTTTCACGATGCCACGCATGGTGTTGACCACCAGGGTCGCCAGCGCTTCGCCTTCCACGTCTTCGGCGACGATCAGCAGCGGTTTGCCAGCCTTGGCCACGCCTTCCAGCACCGGCAGCATTTCGCGGATGTTGGAAACCTTCTTGTCCACCAGCAGGATGAAGGGATCATCCAGCTCGACGGCGCCGGTTTCCGGCTTGTTGACGAAGTAAGGGGAGAGGTAGCCACGATCGAACTGCATGCCTTCAACGACCGCCAGCTCATCTTCCAGACCCTGACCGTCTTCGACGGTGATGACGCCGTCACGACCGACCTTGTCCATGGCTTCGGCGATCAGTGCACCCACTTTCTCGTCGGAGTTGGCGGAGATGGTGCCTACCTGGGCGATGGCATTGTTGTCGGCACAAGGAGTGGACAGCGCCTGCAGCTCGGCGACGGCAGCCACGACGGCCTTGTCGATACCGCGCTTCAGGTCCATCGGGTTCATGCCGGCGGCAACGGCCTTCAGGCCTTCGTTGACGATGGCTTGCGCCAGTACGGTAGCGGTAGTGGTACCGTCACCGGCGGCGTCGTTGGCCTTGGAAGCGACTTCCTTGACCATCTGGGCGCCCATGTTCTGGAACTTGTCTTCCAGCTCGATTTCGCGCGCAACGGAGACGCCATCCTTGGTGATGGTCGGGGCACCGAAGGACTTGTCCAGTACCACGTTGCGGCCTTTCGGGCCCAGGGTTACCTTGACGGCGTCGGCCAGGATGTTGACGCCTTCCAGCATTTTGATGCGGGCTTCGTTGCCAAACTTAACTTCTTTAGCTGCCATGTTATTCGGTCCTTAAATCAATTCGGGGAAAAGGGAGTGATTACTCTTCGACAATCGCCAGGATGTCGGTCTCGGACAGGATCAGCACGTCCTGGCCATCCAGCTTCTCGGTCTTCACACCGTAGCCTTCGTTGAAGATCACCTTGTCACCTACCTTGACGGCGAGGGCTTTGACATCGCCATTGTCCAGAATTCGACCAGTCCCCACGGCAAGAACTTCACCACGAGTGGACTTCTGGGCCGCAGTGCCAGTCAAGACGATGCCGCCAGCGGATTTGGCTTCAGCTTCGATGCGCTTGATGATGACGCGGTCGTGCAGTGGACGAATTTTCATCGATAACTCTCCCAAAATGAGTATCTTGTGTTGCTTGAGGAATGGCCGCAGTCGGCCAAATTTGTTATGTCCCTGATCTGGGGCAATTTGGGTAGCCCTTCAAGGGCAAATACAAAAAAAATATTTTCACGTACTATGAGTATCTTCGATGGATCTCGCCCCAATCAGGAAGGGGGATGGACGCGGCCAGCATTTAGGCCCAGAGCACATAGAGACCCTGCCTTGAGCCGACCCAATCCCATGCTGACCGAGCCCATGACGCCAGTGCTGCTGCGCATGACAGGCCCCATGATCCTCGGCATCGTTGCCATCCTCGCCTTCAACCTGGTCGATACCTTCTTCATCGGCATGCTGGGCACCCAAGCGCTCGCCGCCATCAGCTTCACCTTTCCGGTCACCTTCGTGGTCACCTCCCTCACCATGGGGCTGGGAGCGGGACTGTGCGCCCTGCTCGGTCATGCCCTGGGCCAGGGCCGTCACGACGAGGCCGCCCGCATCACCACCGACTGCCTGTTCCTCGCCGTCATCCTGGTGACCCTGCTCTCCGTGCTGGGTGCCCTGACGATAGTCCCCCTCTTCACCCTGCTTGGAGCCAGTCGCGAGCTCATTTCCCTCATCCATGACTACATGCTGATCTGGTATCTGACCGTGCCCATGCTGGTCATCCCCATGGTCGGCAATGCCGCCATCCGGACCACAGGGGATACCAAGACCCCCAGCCTGGTGATGGGGGTGGCCGGTCTGGTCAACGGGGTGCTGGATCCCCTGCTCATCTTCGGGCCCGGCCCTTTCCCCGAATGGGGCATCCGCGGCGCCGCCATCGCTACCTCGATCTCCTGGCTGATGGCCATGCTGGTCAGCCTGCACATACTGCGCAAGCGGGAGAAACTGCTTTCATGGCGCCTCTCCCCTCGCCCGCGGCTGCTGGCCCACTGGCGCGCCCTGCTGCAGGTGGCGGTGCCCGCATCGTTTACCAACATGCTCAATCCGCTGGCCAACGCCGTGCTGATGGTCATCTTCGCCGGCCTGGGTACCGAGGTGGTGGCCGCCTATGGGGCCGCGTCACGAGTAGAAGCCTTGCTGCTGATCGTGATGATGGCGCTCTCCTCGGTGCTGGCCCCCTTCGTCTCGCAGAACTGCGGTGCGGGCAGCCCGGCGCGCGCCAAGGCGGCGCTGCTGCTGTGCATGCGCTTCGCCCTGCTGTTCCAGCTCGCCGTCTATGGTCTCGTCTGGCTGCTGGCCCCCCTCGTCGCCGGCCTGTTCAGCGATCAGCCCCAGGTAGTGCGGCTGATCGTGCTCTACCTGCACCTGGTCCCCATCGGCTATGGCTTCCAGGGCATGGTGATGCTGCTGGCGTCCGCACTCAATGGCGCGCGGGCATCGACGGTCTCATTCGTCTTCAACGGGATGCGGCTGTTTGTCTTCTTGCTGCCAGGGGCCTGGCTGGGGGCGAAACTGGGGGGAGAGCAGGGGATCTATCTGGGGATACTGCTGGCGAACCTGGCGGCGGGCCTGCTGGCTTGGACCTATGCCCACCGCAGGTTCGAGAGGCTGTGCCATCAGGGTACTCCCTGATCGGCACGGCCTCCCCACGGCAACCTACTCTTTACGCTCGAATTCACCCTCTATGGTGGTGCCGCCACGCTTATCCAGCCCTGGGCCATCGGTCGGACCTGAACCAAAGGGCGGTTGCTGTGGCGGGAAGCCCCCCATCTGCATCCTGTACTGACTGCTGCCCACCAGCTTGTCGGCCAGTCTGTTGCGCAACCAAGGTTGCAACAGCAGGATGCCGAAGAAATCGGTGACGAAGCCCGGAATGATCAGCAGCAGACCGGCCAATGCCAGCATCATGCCCCCCATCACCTCACGGCCCGGCATCTCCCCTTGATGCATTTTTTGCTGGGCACTGAACAGGGTCTTGATCCCCTCGCTGCGCACCAGAGAAGAGCCCAGCACCGCGGTCAGCACCAGCAAGCCCACCGTCGGCAGGGCGCCGATCACGGAGCCCACCTCGATCATCACGGTGAGCTCCAGCAATACCAGGCCGACCAACAACAGTAACAACTTGCCCATAACAACCTCAGTGCGGTGAATAAATGAACCTGCGATCGGTGTGTCCTGCGGAGAATCGAGCGCCGTGACCCACCATCGTATCGGTTTCTTACCCATAAAATGGGGTGTCATCCCCCTTTTTCAAGTCTGCCGGGTGATGTAGCCCCGGATCCGGAGAAATATTTCCCCGCCCAACTGGGATTGAAGTGGCTGTTCTGTCACAGTTAATCGCTCGATTGCAATATCTGTTTAATGACCACAAGATCTTTGGGGCTGTCTCAAATTTAGTGATCCAGGTCTAATATCAGGTACCTCAATTGAGGTAATATCCACATCAGTTTTAAACAGGGAGCAACAGGCTCCCAACTGCCCCACTCGATCTGTGGTGCTTCAGGATGAACCGTGCGTAGGGAAGTCGCGACCACTCGGTGAGGATTATTTCCATTTATCTGATTTCTGAGGCATTACAATGAGCGACATCAAGAACGTCCGCATTGAAGAAGACCTGCTGGGCACCAAAGAAGTTTCCAACGATCTCTATTACGGCGTCCACACCCTGCGCGCGGTCGAGAACTTCAAGCTGAGCACTCAGAAGATTTCTGACGTTCCCGAATTTGTCCGTGGCATGGTGCTGACCAAGAAGGCCGCCGCACTGGCCAACGGTGAGCTCGGCACCATCCGTCCCGAAATCGCCGACAAGATCATCGAAGCCTGTGATCTGATGCTGAACACCGGCAAATGCTTCGACCAGTTCCCGGTCGACGTCTACCAGGGCGGTGCCGGTACCTCCGTCAACATGAACACCAACGAGGTGCTGGCCAACATCGCCCTCGAGCTGATGGGTCTGGAGAAGGGTCGCTACGACGTCATCAACCCGAACGATCACGTCAACAAGTGCCAGTCCACCAACGATGCCTACCCGACCGGTTTCCGCGTGGCCGTGGTCAACAGCACCGACACCACCCTGTTTGCCCTCGAAGCGCTGATCGCCTCCTTCGATGCCAAGGCCAATGAATTCAAGAACATCCTCAAGATGGGCCGGACCCAGCTGCAGGATGCCGTTCCCATGACCCTGGGTCAGGAATTCCACGCCTTCGCCGTCACCCTGCGCGAAGAGATCAAGTCCATCAAGCGTTGCCAGGAGCTGTTGCTGGAAGTGAACCTGGGGGCCACCGCCATCGGTACCGGCCTGAATACCCCGCCCGAGTACTCCGCCCTGGCCATCAAGCGCCTGGCCGAGATCACCGGTCGCGCCTATGTGCCGGCGGAAGATCTGATCGAAGCAACTTCAGATTGCGGCGCCTACGTGATGCTGCACAGCGCCATCAAGCGTCTGGCCATGAAGCTGTCCAAGATCTGTAACGATCTGCGTCTGCTCTCCTCCGGCCCGCGTACCGCCCTCAAAGAGATCAACTTGCCGGAAATGCAGGCAGGCTCCTCCATCATGCCGGCCAAGGTCAACCCGGTCATCCCGGAAGTGGTCAACCAGGCCTGCTTCAAGGTGTTCGGCAACGACATCACCGTCACCTTCGCCTCCGAAGCGGGTCAGCTGCAGCTGAACGTGATGGAGCCGGTGATTGGTCAGGCCATGTTCGAATCCCTGAGCCTGATGGAAAAAGCCTGTATCTCCCTGCGCGAGAAGTGCGTGGACGGGATCACCGCCAACCCGGAAATCTGCATGAATCACGTGCTGAACTCCATCGGCATCGTGACCTACCTGAACCCCTTCATCGGCCACCACGAGGGTGACATCGTCGGCAAGATCTGCGCCCAGACCGGCAAGAACGTCCGCGAAGTCGTGCTGGATCGCGGCCTGCTGACCGCCGAGCAGCTGGACGAAATTCTCTCCATCGAGAACCTGATGAACCCGCAATACAAGGCCAAGCGTTACACTCGCGAAGCCACCGTATAAGCGTATCGATGGGCCGGGATCACTCCCGGCCCATAGAGCCAGTTCCCGATCGGCCTCCTCTCAGCCCTATCGGGAACTGGCTTTCTGCCACATAAAACCTAAAAAAACTGGAAAATGGAGTGTTCGCTATGATTGGAATCGAGTTACTTGTCGTGCTCGCCGCTATCTATCTGGGGGCCCGAATTGGTAGCATCGGCATCGGCTTTGCCGGTGGTCTGGGGGTACTGGTACTGACCTGGGGTCTGGGCATGCCCATCCCGAGTGATCAGTTGGTGACCTATCTGCCATGGGACGTGATCATGATCATCGCGTCCGTCATCTGTGCCATCGCCTGTATGCAACTGGCTGGCGGGATGGACTACCTGGTCTCCCTGGCCGAGAAGGCGCTGCGCAAGAATCCCAAGCACATCACCTTCGCCGCCCCGGTCGTCACCTACCTGATGACCATGCTGGCCGGTACCGGTCACACCGCCTTCTCCACCCTGCCGGTGATCGCCGAAGTGGCCAAGGAACAGGGCATTCGCCCCTCCCGCCCACTCTCCATCGCGGTCGTCGCCTCCCAGATCGCCATCACCGCCTCCCCCATCTCGGCGGCCGTGGTTGCCTTCTCCGGCATGCTTGAGCCACTCGGTGTAGACTACCTGACCCTGCTGGCCATCTGCATCCCGTCCAGCTTCCTCGCCTGTATTCTGGGTGCCTTCGTGGCCAACATGCTGGGCAAACCCCTGGACCAGGACGAAGTCTACCTGGAGCGCAAGGCCAAGGGCCTGATCAAGCTGCGCGGTACCAGCAAGGTTGAGCTCAAGCCTTATGCCAAGCTCTCCGTCGGCATCTTCATCGCCGCCATCGTTGCCGTCATGGCGTATGCCACCGCCATCTCCGGCAACGTGGGCCTGATTTCCAGCCCGCCGATCCCCCGTGACGGTGCCATCATGGGCATCATGCTCTCCGCCGCCACCCTGATGGTGCTGTTCTGCAAACTGGATGCCGCCCAGATCACCAACATGCCGACCTTCAAGTCCGGTATGTCCGCCTGTATCTGTGTACTGGGTGTGGCCTGGCTGGGCAACGTCTTCGTGAAGGGCAACATGGTCGAGATCCAGGCCTTCGCCGGCGATTTGCTGAGCCAATACAGCTGGCTGCTGGCCGTGGTGCTGTTCTTCTCCTCCATGCTGCTCTACTCCCAGGGCGCCACCACCAAGGCGCTGATGCCTGCCGCCCTGGCACTGGGTGTCAGCCCGCTGGCCGCCATCGCCTCCTTCGCCGCGGTGAGCGCCCTGTTCGTGCTGCCGACCTACCCGACCCTGCTGGCGGCGGTCGAGATGGACGACACCGGTTCCACCCGTATCGGCAAAGCGGTGTTCAACCACCCCTTCTTCATCCCGGGTGTCGCCACCATCGCCATGGCAGTGGCGCTGGGCTTCTTCTTCGGTGGCCTTATCCTCTGATAGCGAGCAGCTCCTTGCCAAACGGCCCTTCGGGGCCGTTTTTTTATGCCTGCTGACACAGGAGCCGACACTGACGCCAATAAAAAAGCCGCTCCGGGGAGCGGCTTTGATCATCCAAGGCAGGCTATCAACTGGTGGTCTGCCGGGTGCCGAAGTAGTCGGCGAGGAAGTCATCGAACGACAGGCTGTCACCGCGCTCCCGCTCCCGCTGCTTGGCCAGGGACTCGCGCGCCTCGCCAGCGAAGTAGGCCTGATCCCAATACTGCAGCTCGCCGCTCAGCATCTCCTCCCGGTAACGGCTCGCCAGCTCGTCACCGAAGCAGCCGTTGTCCTGGCCGCTCTCCAGCAACTGCTTGAGCAGGCGGGCGGAATAGGTCAGCTCCGGATTGAGCAGCTTCTCGCGGTGCATGGCCAGCGTCTCGCGGTAGCGGTTGCGGCCACAACAACGATCCAGCAGATCGGCGACCTGATCCAGCTCGTCGAACAGCTTGAGGCCGAACTCCTTGAGGCCGACGGAGTTACCCTGCTCGTCTTCCAACTCGAGGCTGGGACGACGCCCCTCCAGCACCACCTTGTTCTGGTTGCGACGGTTGCGCGCGATCTCTTCGGCGGTCAGCACGGGGGACGGGCGCAGCAGGCACCAGACCAGGAACAGGTCGAAGAAGCGGATCTGATCCACGTCTATGCCGAAGGGGGTGAAGGGATTCACATCCACGGTGCGCAGCTCGATGTATTCGATGCCGCGCTGCTCCAGCGCATCCGACGGCTTCTCGCCGCTGCGCGGGGTGCGCTTGGGACGGATCGGCGCATACAGCTCGTTCTCCAGCTGCAGCACGTTGTCGTTGAGCTGGCGGTATTCGCCGTTCACCTTGACCCCTATCTTGGCGAACTCGGGATCATGGGTGCTGATGGCGCGGCGCAGGCTGGCCACATAGGCAGGCAAGTTGTCGTGGCTGATATTGAGCCGGCTCTGGGAACTGCTGGTATAGCCGAGATCGGACAGGCGCAGCGCGGTGGCATAGGGCAGGTAGAGGGTACCCTTGCCGGTCTTCTGGAACGGCAACGCGCTCTTGCGCCCCTTCAGGAAGGAGTCGCAGATGGCCGGCGAGGCGCCGAACAGATAGGGCACCAGCCAGCCGAAGCGGTAGACGTTGCGAATAAGCCCCATGTACTTCTCTGAGATGAAGCGCTGGCTGCAGCAGCCCTCGCCCACCAGATCCTGCCACTCGCACCAGAAGCTGTCCGGCATGGAGAAGTTGAAGTGCACCCCGGCGATCACCTGCATCAAGCTGCCGTAGCGGTTCTTCAGCCCCTGCCGGTACAGGGTCTTCATCTTGCCGATATTGGAGCTGCCGTACTGGGCCAGCCGGATGCTCTCCTCGTCGCCGATGAAGCAGGGCATGGAGAGCGGCCAGATCCGCTCGTCACCGAGGTGATGAATGGTGTGGCGATGGATGTCGCCGAGCTGTTCTATCAGGCTCTCGATGGAGTCGGTGGCCGGGGTGATGAACTCCAGCAGGCTCTCCGAGTAGTCGGTGGTGATGTTGGCATGGGTCAGCGCCGACCCCAGACCCCTCGGGTGATCGGTCTGGGAGAGGGAGCCTTCGGGGGTAATGCGCAGACATTCACGCTCTATCCCGCGCCGGATCCCCTTGAGGGCGGTCACCCGTTCCGGGGTTCCCAGGGCGGTCAACAACTCGGTGAGCGACAAGCTAGTAGTAGTCATATTCACGGCTCATGATGGGCCGCCCCAGGAGGGCGGCGCTTATTTTTTGCAGTGTCACTCAGGGCAACTGCAGTGGATAGATGGGAAGATGAAGCTCCGCCAGCGGTTTTTCAAGCTTTTGCTTGTCACCTACCACCACAATCACCATCTCGGCCGGATCCAGCCAGCGGGCCGCGCTGGCCTTTAACGTCTCAGGCGACACCGTTTTGATCAGCTCGCCTTGCGCCTGCACATAGTCCGGCTTCAGGTCATACATGATCATCTGCAGCAGGAAGCCAGCCTTCTGGGCCAGGGTCTCGTAGGAGAGCGCATCCTGCTGGGAAACGGCGCTGCGCATGTAGGCCAGCTCCACCGGCGTCGGGCCGCTCGCCCGGTAACCGTCCATCTCTTTCAGGAACTGACGGATGGCGTCCACGGTCGCGTCGGTGCGCACGTTGGCACCGGTGGCGAAGACGCCGGCCTCGCGGTTGGCCTGGAAGCCGGAGCTGGCACCATAGGTGTAACCCTTGTCTTCCCGCAGGTTGAGATTGATCCGGCTGTTGAAGTTGCCCCCCAGATTGAAGTTCATCAGGTTCGCGGTGAAGTAATCCCCGGTGGTATCGAACGCCATGGCACGGCGGCCGATGCGGATCACCGACTGGGGCGCCCCCGGTTTGTCCACCAGATAGATGCCGGGTTTGGCTTGCTCCCCCTTGGGCTTGAGATCACCCAGGGGGGGGGTTGCCCCCTTCCACTCGGTCAGGAAACCGAGTTCGGACTCGACCTGTTGCTGGGTCACGTCACCGGTCACCACCACCTTGGCGTTGGTCGGGTTGTAATAGTCCTGATAGAAGCGCTTCACGTCCGCCAGGGTCAGCTTCTCCACGTCGGTCAGCACCCCATTGGTCGGTTGGCCAAGCCGGCTCTGCTTGCCGTAGACCAGCTCCCGGAACGCCTGACCCGCCAGCCACTCGGGCTGCTGCTCGCTCTGCTTCATGCCCTGCAGCATCTGCGCCTTGAGTCGCTCGAAGTCCGCCTCCCGCATCCCGGGTCGCATCAAGACCTCGCGCACCAGCGCCATCGTCTGGGGCAACTTGTCGGTCAGACTGCTGATGGTGATAAGGTTGTTGTACTGGGCGGTCGAGACGCTGATGCTGGCCCCGAGCTTTTGCAGCTCGTCGCTGAGTTCGGCCTCGCTCATGCGCACCGTGCCCTGCTCCAGCATGGCGGCGGTGAGGCTCGCCAGCCCCAGTTCGCCCTTGCCCTCGGCCCGGATGCCGCCCGGCAGGGCGATCATGATGGAGACAGCCGGGATCTCGTCGCTCTGGGTGCCGATGATCTCGATCCCCTTGTCCAGCTTGCCGTGCCAGATGGCCGGCACCTTGACGCTGACCGCCGCCCCCACCTTGGGCTGTACGCTCCGGTCTAAATTGTCTTTCACCGGCCGCAGGGCCAGCGGTTCCCCGTGCTGGCTGTAATCCGGCAGCACCCGCTTGGCCGGGGTGAAGTTGGGCTCACCGGCCTGCCACTGGGTCTTGCCCTTGGGCACCACGCTCAGCACCACGGCGGGCTTGCCCGCGATGAACTTGTCATAGGCGGCCTTGACGTCTGACGCCTTGACCTGGCTGATGGCATCCAGATTCTTGAACACATAGTTGGGATCCTGAGCCAGCACCTGGCCCATGGCGAGCTGGCTCACCTTGCCCTCGATGCTGTCCAGCCCCCAGATGGCGGCGGCGCGGTAGCTGCTGATGGCTTTTTCCAGATCCGCAGGCTTGATGCCCCGGTTGGCAAAGTCGCCAATCACCTTGTCCACCTCCTCCTTGAGGGTCTTGAGGCTGCCGTCCTGGGCCGGATTCGGGTAGGCGTAGACCGCCAGGGTGCAGGCCAGCTCCTCACAGGAGTGGGACGCGCCGACCTCGATGGCCTTGCCGGTCTTCACCAGGGACTGATAGAGCATGGAGCTGGCGGAGCCACCGAGCACGTCGGCGAAGATATCCAGTGCCGGCTCCTGCGGGTCACCGAGGGCCACCGTCGGGTAACTGATGTAGAGCAGCGGCAGGTGTACCTTGTCTTCCAGGGTGACGTAGCGGGTCTTGGGCAGGCTCACCGGCTCGGGGGTCGGCTCGGCCACGTCGGGCCCGCGAGGAATGGAGCCGAAGTATTGCTCAATCCAGGCCAGCGCCTGTTGGGTGTCAAAATCCCCACCCAGGGTCAGGGTCGCGTTGTTCGGCCCGTACCAGCGCAGGAAGAACTGTTTGAGATCATCCACTCCGACCCGGTCCAGATCCTCCACATAGCCGATGGGCTGCCAGGAGTAAGGGTGAGTGCGCGGGTAGAGCGCCTCCCCCGCCTTCTCGCCCACCAGGCCATAGGGCTGGTTGTCGATGCGCTGGGCCCGCTCGTTCTTGACAGTGGCGCGCTGGATCTCGAACTTCTTCTGGCTCACCGCATCGAGCAGGAAGCCCATGCGATCCGCCTCCAGCCAGAGCACTTTTTCCAGCTGGTTGGCCGGCACGGTTTCGTAATAGTTGGTCCTGTCCTTGTTGGTGGTGCCGTTCATCTCGCCGCCGGCCTCGTTGATGATCCGCATGTGCTCCTGATCGCCGACGTGCTTGGAGCCCTGGAACATCATGTGCTCGAAGAAGTGGGCGAAGCCGGACTTGCCCACGGTCTCGCGAGACGAGCCCACGTGATAGGTCACGTCGAGGTGCACCAGGGGATCGGACTTGTCGGGGGCCAGGATCACGGTCAGGCCGTTGTCCAGCTTGTACATCTGGTAGGGGATGCCGAGCTTGCCTTCCTGCTTGATCTGTTCCGATACCAGGGTCGGAGCCGCCAGCACCGGCAGGGCAACCCCAAGGAGAATGCTTAATGGAATGAATTTGTTCACGGTTACCTCGTGAGTAAAGAGATACAGCTAGAAGATCTGCCTGGCCAGCAGAAACACCAGGGCATAACGAAGCAATTTGCCAAGCCCGATCAGAATGAGAGAGCGCCAGAACGAGAGGCGCAGCCAGCCGGCCAGCAGACAGAGACCATCACCTATCACCGGTGCCCAGGCGAGTAGCAGGCACCAGTGACCATGCAGTTTGAGCCAACCGAGAGCCTTTTGTTCCCCACGGCCTTTAAAATCTTCCGGCTTTTTCTTGTAAGTGGCAAGCCAGCCGAGCCACCAGGTGGTCATGGAGCCGAGCGTATTGCCGAGGGTCGCCCACAGCAGCAGGCTGGCCATGTTCCACTGTCCCTGGTTTGCCATGACCCCCAGCAGCACTTCCGAGCTGCCGGGCAACAGGGTCGCCGAGGTGAAGGCGCTGAGAAACAGCCAGCCCAACCCGGTTTCCAGCGTCTCCATCATCCAGGATAACGCCCGGCTGCGGGCATTCGCAGCACCAGCTTGCCGCGGACGTGGCCGCTCTCGAGGGCCTGATGGGCCAGGGCCCCCTCCGCCAGCTCGTACTCACCGGCCAGGGTGATGTGGACATCGCCCTGGCGCAGCAGCATCAGCATCTGGGCCAGCTGTTTGCCGTCCGGGTGAACCAGCATACCGCTCACGGCGATCCCCGACGCGGCGCCGGCGTCCTTGATGCTCTGCGCCGTGATGGTCGGCACCGTTACCAGATGGCCAGCCGGCTTGACGCAGGCGAGCGCCGCCTTGCCGCTCTCGCCCCCCATCAGATCCAGCACCAGATCCACCTGGCCGACTTGGGCAACCCAATCGGCGTCGTGGTAGTCCACCATGGCGGTGGCCCCGATACCGTGTAAGAAACCGTGGTTCTCCTTGCTGGCCGTCACCACCACCTCGGCACCATAGGCGCTGGCAAACTGCACCGCCAGATGACCCACGCCGCCGGCAGCAGCCAGGATCAGCACCCGCTGCCCCGCCTTGAGGCCGCCGTGCTCGAACAATCCCTGCCAGGCGGTGAGCCCGGCCAGCGGCAGGGCGGCGCCCTGCTTGAGGCTGACCCCATCGAGTTTGGCCAGCTCACGCTCGCTCACCACTATGCTCTCGGCATAGCCGCCCCCCGCCAGCGGGAAGCCCAGCATGCCGCACACGGGATCCCCTTCCTTCAGGCTTGCGACGCCCGGGCCCACCTTGTCGACCACCCCCGCCACGTCATAACCCGGCGTCCAGGGCAGCTTGTCCTTGTTCTGGGCCGCCGCCCAGCCGAGTCCGGCCCGAGTCTTGGCATCGATGGGATTGACGCCGGCAAAACAGATGCGCACCCGCACCTCCCCCTCGGCGGGCACCTTGTCGAGGGAGGGGTTGAGCTTAAGTACCGAGGGGGCGCCGAATGCGGTAATCTGTAACTGCGTCATTGCACAATCCATCCTGTTGATTGATCAAGGATCCACAGAATAACAGCGAGGACCACATGGCTCGAATGTTTCTTATTCCTCTGTTGCTGACCCTGGGATGGTGGGCGTTTCTGCTCTACTTCCGCATCCCGCTCAAGCAGGGGGCCAGGGGGTTCTACTGGATCATTGGCTTGGGGGGGGGACTGGCTGCCTTCCTCAGCCTGATGATGATACTGACCCACTAGCCTCTGTCCCCATCAGTTGCAACAAGGCCACCCTGAGGTGGCCTTGTGGTCAGTTTGTCTGAAGATGGTAATGGCGGTTGCTGCCCTGCCCCAGCACCCCTTCTGCCAGCAGATGCTGGAACACCCTGTCCACCTCCTCCAACGGCAGGGCCAGCGCCTCGGCCACCTTGCGCTTGCTGCACTTGAGCTCACCGCTCTCCAGCACGGCACGCACCCGGGCCACCAGTGCGGGGGCGGGGGCCGGCTTGCTCACCACCAGCGGCTCGGCTGACACAGCCACCGCCTCGACATGCGCCTGCTGGCGTTGCCACTGGCGGCGGAAGCGGTTCTCTCCCCCGATCAGGCTGACGAAGTAGGCACCGAACGCATCGAGCAGGATGGAGAGGAAGCAGACAAGCAGAAACTGCACCTGGCTGATGCTCATGCCCACTCCGTCCGCCAGGCTGCTCATCAGCCCCAGCATGGAGGATTGCTCGTTGAGCGGCTTGGCATCCCGCTCCTGGCGCAGCTCGTCCTGCTTCAACCTGAGCTGGGTGTTGGCCTGCTGCAGACCGCTGACGCCGCTGGAGATGCGCGCCATCTCGATGTATTTGCGAGCCGCCTCCTCGTTGAGCTGGATCTGCCGCTCTATGCTGGCGATCTGCTCGTCGAAGCGCGCCAGCTCCCGCTCATGGCGGGCCTGCTGGCTCAAGATGGTGTTGGTGGCGCTGTTGATGCCGCCGATACTGCCGCCGATGGAGATGGCCGCCAGCACGCTGTAGAACAGCAGGGACCAGAAGGCACCGCCGAGATCGCGGCGCGCCTTGCACTCGCCGTATTCATACCAGACGTAGAACTTGCCCAGCTCGAAGATGATGGCGAGCCCACCAAACAACCACTTCATCAGTGGATTGTCGTCGATGGAGAGAAACAGCAGCAGGGAGAAGACGATGGAGGCCAGTATGGCCAACCCGGTAAAACTGTAAACCGTGGTCAGTGCGAACCACCCCTTGGGGTAGCGCAGTGCGGCGGTGTCCTGTGTAGTCATGATGAAGAGACGATGTGGTGCAGAGGAAATTTGGCTGCCGATTATAGTCATCGGACTCGTGGAGAGAAGGCTATTCGGGTGAATTCCTTCATATCCTGCTCTGGATGGGTAGAACGCGACCGAATTGGGCAAATAGCCGCCCAGCGAGAGGGTCACCGCAGGATGAGCAGGGAAGCATCCGCCCCCGGTGCCGCCGCGCTTGGGCGCAAGAGCATTACACTCACCAATATGCTCCCCTGGTATCGAGGCCATCATGCACCAAGTCACCCCTCTCCTGCTCTCCCTGCTCCTGGCCCATGGCGTGGCTGTTGCGGCCCCGCCCTCCAAACACGGCGACGACATCCGGCTCTCGACCGACAGAGACCAGATCAAGCTGGATTGGGACGACAAGGAATATGGCTGGTGGCAAGACAACTGCCTGAATGTCAGCACCCGCAGCAGCCGCATCAAACTCAACTGTGACAACATGGATGGCAAGTATCGCGATCACTACAACCGCAGCATCCACAGCGGCAACAACCCGGGCAAGGGCCACGACAAGAACGGCTGGGACGACGACAAGGTCAAATACAAGGAGAAAGGCAACGGCAACGGCAAAAACAAGGGGTGAACCGGGACCAAGCTGATACGTGCCTCGCCCTGTATAAAGGCTAATCGATTGAATTCCTTTATATCCTTGCCTGAAGCGAGCCAGAAGCCAGCCCAATCAAGCACGTTGACCTCCGTTTCATGACCAAACCGGGGGGTCTTGCGCAAGAATGGTTCCGTTTCCGTTAAGCTTGGCGACGATAGACTGCCCGTCCTCCTGCTGTTAAGAGGCCATCATGCGCAACACCGTTTCCCACCTGCTCTCCCGACTGCTCAACAGCGGTGCGGCATTCGAGGCACCCCATGCCCGCCGCGATACCGCCGCACCCCGCCAGGACGCACCTCCTCAGGGGAATCGAGGCACTCCGACATTGCAGCATAAAGAACCAAATTACATCAAATCAACAAAAGAAGTGAACGGTAATAATTAACATAGCAGCTTATTTGACTGCCTTCTCTACCAGTAATTCTCCGCACTGATATTGCCGGGAGCCCGCCGCAGGTTCTTGGCTAATCCCGTCTCCTGCAAGGTCTGTTGCGTCTCCTTCACCATGGCTGGATTGCCGCAGATCATCACCTGACTGTGCTCGGCCGCAAACTCGAGTCCGACCCGCGCCTGCAGCCGACCATCGGCAATCGCCGCCGGGATCCGGCCAGCCATGGCCCCCGGCCACTCTTCGCGGCTGACGAAGGGGACATACCGAAAGCGAGGCCCATGCTGCTCAACCAGGCTGGTGATGAGGGCCTGATAGGTGAGCTCTTCTCCCTTGCGCACCCCGTGTACCAGCACCAGATTCTCAAACCGCTCGAACGCCTCACCGTCCGCCAGCATGGCGAGGAAAGGGCCGATGGCGGTGCCAGTGGAGAGCAGCCAGAGATCCCGCCCGGCGGGGAGCTCGTCCAGGGTCAGAAAACCGGCAGCCAGGGACTGGACCTGCAGGCTGTCCCCCACTCGCAAGGCCGCGAGGGAGGGCGTCAGCTGACCATCCGGGATCTCCACCAGATAGAATTCGTGATAGGGGGCATTGGGAGGATTGACGAAGGAGTAGGCCCGTTGCACCCGTTGCTCACCCCGTTGCAGGGCCAGCTTGGTAAATTGCCCCGCCTTGTAGGGCGCAAGCTCCGCCGCCACACGCAGAGAAAACAGGGTGGGTGTCCATTCGATGCGCTCGATGACACGGCCTTCGACCCAGGCTGCCATAAGGATCTCCTCCAAAAGAACAGAACCTCACTCTACCCCTTGATCCCCTCTTGATTCAAAAAGAAAAAAACCCGCGCATGTGCGCGGGTTTTTCTGCAAAGCGAAACGCTATTACAGAGCAACAACCTGGATCTGTACGGTTGCTTTGACGTCAGCGTGCAGCTGAACAACAACGTCGTACTCGCCGGTGTTACGCAGAACGTTGCCCATGCGGACCTCGCTCTTGGCAACGGCGACGCCGGCAGCAGTGATGGCGTCAGCCACGTCACGGGTACCGATGGAACCGAACAGCTTGCCTTCGTCGCCAGATTTGGAGGCGATGACAACGGCAGCCAGTTCACCCAGCTTGGCAGCGCGCTCTTCAGCGGCAGCTTTACCGGCAGCCAGTTTGGCTTCCAGTTCAGCACGGCGAGCATCGAAAGTCTCGATGTTGGCCTTGGTAGCCATAACGGCTTTGCCTTGCGGGATCAGATAGTTACGGGCGTAGCCAGCTTTAACAGCGACTTGGTCACCCAGACCGCCCAGTTTGGCGATTTTGTCGAGCAGAATAACTTGCATTACCTTTCCTCTAAGAAAGTTGAGTTAGGCCTAAGTGCCGGACCGATTCTTACTTGTTGTGCAGATCGGTGTACGGCAGCAGAGCCAGGTAACGAGCACGCTTGATGGCGCGTGCCAGCTGACGCTGATACTTGGCGCGGGTACCGGTGATACGGCTCGGTACGATCTTGCCAGATTCAGTGACGTAGTTTTTCAGAGTAACGATATCTTTGTAGTCGATCTCGGTAACGTTCTCGGCGGTGAAGCGGCAGAACTTACGACGACGGAAATAACGTGCCATGGCCTTTATCCTCTATTCAGTGATCCAGAATTACTCTTCGGAAGAAGCTTCAACAGCATCTTCGCGGCGCTCGTCGTCACGACGTGGGAAGCGCTCTTCCTTGGCCTTGGCCATCGGAGAAACTTCAGTCACGGCGTGCTTGGTGCGCATGATCATGTTGCGGATAACGGCATCGTTGAAGCGGAAGTTGGTTTCCAGTTCATCGATAACGGCTTGCTCGGCTTCCACGTTCATCAGAACGTAGTGAGCCTTGTGCAGCTTGTCGATCGGGTAAGCCAGTTGACGACGGCCCCAATCTTCCAAGCGATGAATAGTACCACCAGCGGTGGTGATAGCGCCGGTGTAACGCTCGATCATGCCAGGTACTTGCTCGCTCTGGTCCGGGTGAACCATGAAGACGATTTCGTAATGACGCATTAATTAGCTCCTTACGGATTAATTCAGCCTCCGCCCAGGTGCAGCCAGACCTCGGAGGCAAGGAACATAGTGGTGTTTAGACACTGCTTTCTAGGGCGGCGTATTGTACGAAATCGCCTCTCTCACTGCAACCGGCATGGGCAGTTGTTTTTATCTATGGCCGCGATACAAAACTTCAATTGATAACAATTATCATTTATATCTATTCTGTCTTCATATCCTTATGGAGGATGACAGTATGCAACCTGCACTGAGCACGGCCATCCCGGCCCGCAAATTCAAGCTGACCCTGCTGGGGCCCGCCTTCATCGCCGCCATCGGCTATATCGATCCGGGCAACTTCGCCACCAATCTCCAGGCGGGTTCCACCTTCGGCTATCAGCTGCTGTGGGTGGTGGTGTGGGCCAACCTGATGGCCATGCTGGTGCAGACCCTCTCCGCCAAGCTCGGCATCGTCACCGGCAAGAACCTGGCGGAACACATTCGGGACAAATTGCCCAGACCCGCCGTCTGGGCCTACTGGGTGCAGGCGGAGATCATCGCCATGGCCACCGATCTCGCCGAGTTCATCGGCGCGGCCGTGGGTTTCAAGCTGCTGCTCGGTGTCACCCTGCTGGAAGGGGCCTGCATCACCGCCGTGGTCACCTGGGGCATTCTCATGCTGCAATCCCGCGGTCAGAAGCCGCTGGAGTTCGTGGTGGGCGGCCTGCTGCTGTTTGTAGCCGCGGCCTATATCGTCGAGCTGGTATTCTCCCGCCCTCACCTGCCGAGCCTGCTGGAGGGTGCCCTCTTCCCCGGCCTGCCCAACAGCGATGCGGTCTATCTCGCCGCCGGCGTGCTGGGGGCGACCGTCATGCCCCACGTCATCTACCTGCACTCGGCGCTGACCCAGCACACCCAGGATCAAGGCACGGTCACCCAGCGCCTGCACACCACCAAGGTGGATGTGGCCATCGCCATGACCATCGCCGGTTTCGTCAACCTGGCCATGATGGCCATGGCCGCAGCCGCCTTCCACGGCACGGGCAATCAACCGGTAGCCGAACTGGAAACCGCCTACCAGACGCTGACGCCCTTGCTCGGGCCGGCGGCGGCCACCCTGTTTGGTCTCTCCCTGGTGGCGTCCGGCATCTCCTCCACCGTGGTGGGCACCCTCGCCGGCCAGGTGGTGATGCAGGGCTTCGTACGCTTCACCATTCCACTCTGGCTGCGCCGGGCCATCACTATGGCGCCCGCCTTCGTGGTGATCGCCATGGGGCTCAACACCACCGAGATCCTGGTGCTGAGCCAGGTGATCCTGAGCTTCGGCATCGCCCTTGCGCTCATTCCATTGCTGATCCTGACCGGCGATCGCACCCTGATGGGCCAGCATCGCAACCATCCCGTCACCCAGGCGCTGGGGCGGCTCATCGTCACCCTGGTGATCGGCCTCAATGCTTATCTGCTGGTCTCCATGATCTAGCGCTCACAACCCGCTATGTGGGCCGACTCATTAACCCAGGTTAATGAGTCGGCCCGCACTTTGGCGTATGCTGCGGCTCTCTCTTCTTCTTCGATTTACGGGAGCCATCCATGGAACATACCCGAGCCAGCTTCATGCTGGGCCATCATCACGAACAGGCCAAGGTGGCCTATTGCCTGGTCGGTGAGCCGACCCTGCTGGTCACCGAAATCACGCCCTTCCATCCCCAGAGCCACCTCTGGCCCGATCAACCGGGAGATGTGGGCACAGTCTTATGGGATGGTGGTGAGGCCGTTGTGGGCCCCTGCCGCATGGGCGCCATCAGCCCGAATGGAGAGCTGTTCGTCGATCAGGCGATCCCGGTCAAGCGGGGTGCCGAAGGCTGGGCCTTCGTGGTGGTACACCCGCTGTCAGGCAGGCATGAGCTGGCGGTCGGCAACGTGGTCGAACTGCGGGTGGATGCCGAGGCTCGCCATGCCCTGAGCCTGGGCCACAGCGGCTGTCATTTGGTGGCATTGGCGCTCAACCGGGTGCTCATCCCTTACTGGCGCAAGGAGGTGAGCGAGCGCGATGCCCTCGGTCAACCGGATTTCGACCGTCTCGCCATCCAGACCTCCCGCGTCGAACCCATGGGCTCCCGGGAGCAGTACCGGATCGGCAAGAGCCTGCGCAAGAAGGGGGTCAACGGTGAGGCCCTGCTGGCTGAACTCGCGCAGATAGAGGAGCTCATCAACGAGCAGCTGGCGCAGTGGCTGGCAACCGGCGGCGAGATCCGCCGTACGCGAGCAGGTGAGGCCATCATCGACTCCCGCTACTGGCACTGCGTGCTGGAGGGACAGGAGCTGAGCATCCCCTGCGGCGGCACCCATGTCGGCAACCTGGCCGAGCTGGGCCGAGTCTCGGTGCAACTGAGCCCCGCCGAGGAGGGCTTCACCCTGATCACCCGCATCGCCCCTTAAGCAAAATGCCGGGTCGCCCATGTCTCGACTCGGCCCCCCCTCCTATCAGGCGAGCCTGATCAACAGTATGCCGCACAGGATCACCAGCGCGGCTCCCAGCCTGACCCGCCCCAACTTCTCCCCCAGCCAGAGCCAGGAGAGCAGCACGGCAAACAGCACGCTGCTCTCGCGCAGGGCCGCCACCAACCCGATGGGAGCCTGGGTCATGGCCCAGATGACGATGCCGTAGGCAAGCAGCGACAGCAGGCCACCAAGCGCCCCCGTGTGCCAATCCCCCCGGCTCAGGCTGCGCAAGGAGGAGCGGCTCTGCCAGCGCATCAGCAGCGGCATCAACAGCGCCGTCAGGAAGAACAACCAGAGGGTGTAGCGTATGGGTGCACCGGCCGAGCGAGCCCCCATGCCGTCGGACAGGGTGTAGGCGGCGGTAAAGAGCGCCGTGATCAGCACGGCCGTCAGGGCGGCGGGGGCCAGCCTGATGCCACCGCGCCAGGCCATCAGCAGGACGCCGCTTACCAGCACCAGGGCCCCCACGACCGCCAGCCATCCGGGCCATTCCCCCAGCAGCAGTGCCCCGAGCAACAAGGTCAGCAGCGGTGCACTGCCACGGGCCAGGGGATAGATCTGGCCAAACTCCCCCAGCCGATAGGCTCGACCGAGAAACAGGCAGTAGCCGCTGTGCAGCAGAATGGAGAGCGCCAACCAGGGGTATTCGGCGGGATCCGGCAGCCCCACCAGCGGCAGGAAGGGGAGAGAGAACAGACCGGAGCAGAGGGCGACCAGCAGCACGCTGACCCGGCCCGCGGCCTGGCGCTTGGCCAGTGCATTCCAGAGGGCATGTAGCAAGGCGGCCAACAAGATGGCCGCGAAGATGGTGGGGGTCACGACGGGGTTCCAGTCAACATGGGCGCATCATCATACCCGTTTGTATCGCAGTAATCTGGGCGCCACCTCATGGTCGCTCCATCATCTCGCGGCAACACCCCAGCTCAACCCTGTCGTTTGCGCATGCCCATGTGGGGAATGTCGTCTTCTATGTATCCTTCCCCCTCCGGCTCGAAGCCGTGCCAGCCATAGAAGCCTTGCAGATGGGCCTGGGCACCGAGCCAGATGCTGTGTGCCGGCCAGCGGGCCTCGCAGCCTCTGACGGCTTCGCTCAACAGCCGATGACCCAGGCCATCGCCACGAGAGCGGGGCGAGGTCACCACCCGACCGATGGTACTGCCCTGCTCGTCGCCGATGCCGGGCGCCATGATGCGGGCGTAGGCGGCCAAATAATCGCCGTCGTAGCCGAGCAGGTGCAGCACGCCATCACGGCGATCCAGCCCGTCCAGATCCTGGAAGGGGCAGGTCTGCTCCACCACGAACACCTCGGCGCGCAGGGCAAGCAGCTCATACAATTCGTCCGTGGAGAGTTCACTCCAGGCCTTGAGACTCCAGTTCACGGGTCACTCCTTATGTCATGTCGGCCCGCCAGCATAGGGGCTCAAGCCCCGCCCGGCATTAACCTTGGTTAAGACTCTTCAGTCGTTTGCGAATGCGGCTCAGGCTGATGGGGGTAATGCCCAGGTAGGCGGCAATCTGGTGATCCGGCACCCTGGCGTCCAGCGCCGGGAAATTGTCCAGGAAGTGCTGATAGCGGGCCTGAGGGCCCTCGGTCAGCAGCAACAGCTCCTTCTCTTCCTTGATCCGCAGTTGCACCGCCAGCAGGTGCTGATACCAGGCGGGCCAGCAGTTGAGCTGGCGCAGATCCGCCAGGGCGAACAGCTGCAGCCGGCAGGGCTCCAGCGCCTCCACGCTGTAGCGGGCGGGCTCGCCACTGAGCAGGTGGTGGAAGTCGATGAACTCATCCCCCTCCCAGTAAAACTCCTTGATGTACTCGCGCCCGTCCGCCAGCACCACCTTGGCCCGCAGCAGGCCTTGCTCCACCCTGATCAGCAGATCGGGGCTGTCACCGGCGTGCCAGAGGCAAGACTTGGGGGCGAGCGTCAAGGAGCGGGCAAAAAAGAGGAGGCGCTCGGCCTCCTGCTCATTCATGACCCTATCCAGACTGAACTGGGGTCTGTCCATCGCCGCAGGCTCAGGCGCGACGCTGGCGCACGGCTTCGAACAGACAGACGCCGGTCGCCACCGAGACGTTGAGGCTGGACACTGCCCCGGCCATGGGGATGCTCACCAGCTCGTCGCAGTGCTCGCGGGTGAGGCGGCGCATGCCCTTGCCCTCGGCGCCCATCACCAGCGCCATGGGGCCGGTCAGCTTGGCCTGGAAGACATCGTGATCCGCCTCGCCGGCGGTGCCGACGATCCAGACCCCGCGCTCCTGCAGCTCGCGCAGGCTGCGGGCCAGGTTGGTGACCTGGATAAGCGGTATCACCTCGGCGGCGCCACAGGCAACCTTGCGCACCACGGAGGTCAGGCCGCTGGCCTTGTCCCGCGGCACTATGACCGCATGGACCCCCGCCGCATCGGCGCTGCGCAGGCAGGCACCGAGGTTGTGCGGATCGGTTACCCCATCCAGCACCAGCAAGAAGGGCTCGGCCTTCTGCTCGGCCAGGCCATCCAACAGGCTGGCCAGATCGTGCTCGGCCAGCTTGGGCGCCTCTATCACCTTGGCCATGATGCCCTGGTGATTGTTGCCTTCCGCTTTGTCATCCAGCGTCTTGCGGTTCACGCTCTGCACCTTGAGGCCGAGGGATTCCAACTCGTCCAGCAAGGGTTGCAGCCGGTCGTCCTCGCGGCCCTTCAGGGCCCACACCTCGATGAAGCGTTCCGGGGTGCGCTCCAGCAATGCGGAGACGGCGTGAATGCCGTAGATCAGTTCAGTACTCATTTAGTGCTCTTGGCCTTGTCGCGAGCCTTCTTGCTCGGTCGTCTGTTGCTGGGTTTGGCACGGCCACCCTTGTCGGATTTGCCACCGTCCTTGCTCTCGGTGCGTCTCTCACCACGAGGAGCGCCCTTGGCAGGCTTGCGTCCCGTCCCTTTGGCATTCTTGCCATTGGCGGGAAGCGGCTCTTCCACCATCACGAAGTCGATCTTGCGATCGTCCAGGTTCACGCCCATCACCTTGACGCGCACCTTGTCACCCAGACGGTAGCGACGGCGGGAGTTCTCGCCGATCAGCTGCATGTGCAGGGGATCAAACTGGTAGTAGTCGTTGGTGAGGGTGCTGACGTGTACCAGGCCGTCGATGTGGATCTCGGCGAGGCGCACGAAGAAACCGAAGCCGGTGACGCTGGCGATGACGCCGTCGAACTCGTCACCCACGTGATCCAGCATGTACTCGCACTTGAGCCAGTCGGCCACGTCACGGGTGGCATCGTCGGCACGGCGTTCGGTCATGGAGCAGTGCTCGCCCATGGGATCCACTTCTTCCAGCTGGTAGTGATAACCACCGCTCGGAGTCCACTTGTGGCGCAGATTACCCTGCTGTTCCTTGGCCGTCTGGTATTTGATGGCGCGGTGCAGGATCAGATCCGGATAACGGCGGATCGGCGAGGTGAAGTGGGCGTAGGACTTCAGGGCCAGACCGAAGTGACCTATGTTGTCGGCCTGATAGACGGCCTGACGCATGGAGCGCAGCAACATGGTGGAGAGCAGCTCGGCATCCGGGCGCCCCTCGAACTGGGCGGCCAGTTCGGCGAAGTCCTTCGGCTCGGGTTCGAGTCCGCCCTTGAGCTCCAGGCCCAGTTCGGCCAGGAAGTCGCGGAAACCGGTCAGGCGCTCCTCACCCGGGCGATCGTGCACCCGGAACAGGGCAGAGGCCTCGTTCTTCTCGATGTAGCGGGCGGCCGCCACGTTCGCCTGGATCATGCACTCTTCGATGATCTTGTGGGCGTCGTTGCGCACCAGCGGCACGATGCGATCGATCTTGCGCTGGGCATTGAAGATGAAGCGGGTCTCTTCGCTCTCGAACTCCACGGCACCGCGTTGGTGACGGCTGTGCTTGAGCGCCTTGTAGAGGTTGTTGAGCTCCTCGATGTGGCCCACCAGCGGCTCGTACTGCTGGCGCAGCTTGGGATCGCCCTCCAGGATCGCCGCGACCTTGTTGTAGGTCATGCGGGCGTGGGAGTTCATCACCGCCTCGTAGAACTTGTAACCGGACATGCGGCCGGTGGCGGAGATGGTCATCTCGCACACCATGCACAGACGGTCAACCTGCGGGTTCAGGGAACACAAGCCGTTGGAGAGCACCTCCGGCAGCATGGGCACCACGAACTCGGGGAAGTAGACGGAGTTGCCGCGCTGATAGGCTTCCGCGTCCAGCGCGGTGCCGGGCTTCACGTAGGCGGACACATCCGCGATGGCGACCCACAGCCGCCAGCCGCCGCCGCGCTTGGCTTCACAGAAGACGGCGTCATCGAAGTCACGGGCGTCTTCCCCGTCGATGGTCACCAGCGGCAGGGCACGCAGGTCGATACGACCCTCTTTGGCCGTCGAAGGCACCTGTTCGCCCAGACCCGCGACCTCCTTGGTCACCTCTTCCGGCCAGGTATGCGGGATGCCATGGGTACGCAGGGCGATCTCGATCTCCATGCCCGGCGCCATGTTCTCACCCAGCACGTCCAGCACGGTACCGACCGAGCTGGTGCGACCGTTGGAGCGCTGGTTGATGCGCACCACCACCACCTGGCTCTGGCGGGCACCCTTGTTCTCCCCTTCCGGGATGATGATATCCTGGCCGATCCGGCTGTCATCCGGCACCACGAAGCCGACGCCGTTCTCGACGAAGTAACGACCGACTATGTCAGCCTCACGGGGTTTGAGCAGACGCACCAGCCGCGCTTCCTGGCGACCCTTGCGATCGACTTCGGTCGGCTGCACCAGCGCATAGTCGCCGTGCATCAGGCGTTGCATCTCGCGGTTGTTCAGGAACAGATCCGATCCACCGCTCTCGGGGCGCAGAAAACCGAAGCCATCCTTATGACCGAGCACATAGCCTTTGACCAGATTCAGGCGATCCGGCAGGGCATAACATTGGTTGCGAGTGAAGACCAACTGCCCATCACGCTCCATGGCGCGCAGGCGACGGCGCAAGGCTTCCAACGGCTCTTCGTCGGTCAGCTTGAGGACCGTGGCCAGCTCTTCACGGGACATGGGTTTCTCATGGCCTCGAATGAGCTCCAGCAGCATCTCGCGACTGGCGATGGGGTTTTCGTATTTTTCGGCCTCGCGTTGGAGGAAAGGATCTTTTTGAGACATAAGCAGGCCTTTGGGTAGGTAATAACGAAGACATTATATCGAAGGGGGGAGCTATTGGCATCCATCGACTGCCTTTTGGCCAATCTCTCTGTCATACTGGGCGCAGTTTGCAGGTATGTGAGACTCGGAACTCATGAGCAAGGACTCGTTCGCCCAATCTGCCGCCTATTTGAAACAGGCGGTTCCCCTGATGATCAAGTATCAAATTCCCACCACCCCGAACAATTACCACCTCTGGTACAGCTACGTCTCCGGCGACATGCCCGAGCTGAACGGCGCCATCGATCAGGCGGTCAAGTTGCAGGGTACCTGCTCTCTCACGACCTGTGAGCGGCTCTATCACCGGCACCTCGCCAGTCAGGATGAGCAGCAGATGGAGGCCATGAAGCTCAACCTGGCCGCCATGGCCAACGAGCTCGGTCACTCCATGCAGGATGCGCTGGTCGACACCGGCCAGTTCCAGGCGATGCTCGACAAGAGCTTCGACCGACTCAGCCTCATCGACGACGAGGGGCTGAGCCTGGATGACACCATGACCATACTGCGCGAGCTGGTGCGTGAGTCGCGGGACGTGCGCATGTCCACCATGCACTTTCGCAATCAGCTCAGCAGCGCCGAGAAGGAGATCAAGGAGCTGAAGGAGGCGCTGAGCGAAACCCGCAAGCTGGCCACCGAGGACGCTCTCACCGGCCTGCTGAACCGGCGCGCCTTCGATCTGGAGATGGACAGCCTGATCCGCAGCAAGCAGCCCTTCTCGCTGATCCTGGTGGACATCGACCGCTTCAAGAGCTTCAACGACGAATATGGCCACCTGCTGGGGGATCAAGTGCTGCGCATCTTCGGCAAGCGCCTGCGAGAAGCCAGCAAGGAGGGCATCACCGCCTATCGACTGGGGGGTGAAGAGTTTGCCCTGCTGGCGCCACGCCGCTCCCTGGCGTTGACCCGGCAGATGGCGGAGAGCCTGCGCCGGGCCATCGAGAAGATGTCGATCCTGGATCGCAAGTCAGGCCGCCGCATCGATCACATCACCGCCTCGTTCGGGGTCGGCGAATACAGTGGGCAGGAGGCGGCCGATACCCTGGTCGAGCGCACCGACAAGCTGCTCTACAAGGCCAAGGAGCTGGGCCGCAACCGGGTGATGCCGCTCCCGTCCTGACATCCATGCAGCAAAAAGGCCGGTCAATGACCGGCCTTTTTCATTCTGGCGATGCGTTTAGAGGCTCTTGAGCTTCTCTTCCGGCAAGGCCAGCTCGTCGTTGTGGTTGACCCCGATGCCGCGCTCCAGCACGTGACGTGCGATGGCGTGCGCCTCCTCCAGGGAGTGCATGCTGTAGGTGCCGCACTGATATTCGTTCAGCTCGGGGATCTTGGCCTGATCCTGCACGGTCAGCACATCGCTCATGGCAGCCTGCCAGGCGGCGCCGACACGGGCCTCGTCCGGCGCGCCGATCAGGCTCATGTAGAAGCCGGTACGGCAACCCATGGGGGAGATGTCGATGATCTCGACCCCGTTACCGTTCAAGTGATCCCGCATAAAGCCGGCGAACAGGTGCTCGAGGGTGTGAATGCCGCGCTCGGAGAGGATCTCCTGATTCGGCACGCAGAAACGCAGATCGAACACCGTGATGGTGTCCTTGTTCGGGGTCTGCATGGTCTTGGCCACGCGCACCGCAGGGGCTTCCATGCGGGTGTGGTCGACGGTAAAACTGTCCAATAACGGCATTTCTGACTCCTGATTGGTTACGAGAACCAGCCCCCGCTGGGGAGCCGATCCTTGCATTGTCGATACTGGGCGCCGTAGCGCTGGGCGCGGGCCTCCACCTTGTGGGAGACCTTCATCAGCCACCCCTTGGCGCGGTAGCTGCCACGCCGGTAACCGCCCCAGCCTTCGTGATAGTTGAGATACTGACCATAGGCATCCCACTTGGAGGTGCCGTTCAGCCGCTGGGCCTTGCTAGTGTACCAGCCCATAAAGTCGATGGCGTCGGCAAAGTCGTCGCGATCGCTCCAGCCGTTGCCGCTCTCCCGCTGGTAATCATCCCAGGTCTCATCCTTCACCTGGGCATAGCCATAGGCCGAGCTGGCGCGCCCGGTCGGGATGAAGAGGAAATAGTCCATCGGCGGCCGGGCATCGTGTACGAAGGAAGACTCCTGGTACATCATGGCCATCACCACGTGTACCGGCGTGCCCCAACGCTCGTTCATCCGCAACGCCGCCTTGTGCCACTCCGGCTTTTCCGTGAATATCTGGCACAGATTTTCCGGCTGGGCCGGCGGCCTGGTACTACAGGCGGTCAGACCCATCAGCAGGCCTGCCGCCACCATTAAACGTGTCCACATCAGCAAAATGCCATCTTCGTTCTCTTCTTCGTTACCAGGCTAATCCACCATATCAAATGGCGTCTTCGTTCTCTTCGCCGGTACGGATACGAATGACCCGCTCCACCTCGCAGACAAAAATCTTGCCATCACCGATCTTGCCGGTGCGGGCGGTGTTTTGGATCGCTTCTAGGCAGGCATCGAGATCCTCGTCCTGCACCACCAGCTCGACCTTTACCTTCGGCAGGAAATCCACCATGTATTCGGCGCCACGATAGAGCTCGGTATGCCCCTTCTGGCGGCCGAAGCCCTTGACTTCGGAGACTGTCATGCCGTTGATGCCAATCTCGGCCAGGGCCTCGCGCACATCGTCCAGCTTGAACGGTTTGATGATGGCTTCAATCTTCTTCATGGTGACTCCTTACCAGTTCTGTTTGCCAAACCCGGATGTGATGGGGTAACGGCGATCCTTACCAAAGTTGCGGGCCGTGATACGGGGCCCGACGGCGGCCTGACGGCGTTTGTATTCGTTGAGATCCACCAGCCGGATCACCTTGCGCACCACCATCTCCTCGAATCCTTCCGCCACCAGATCGGCGACCGAGGCATCCTCTTCCACATAGCGTTTGAGGATGGCATCCAGAATGTCATAGGGAGGGAGGCTGTCCTGATCCACCTGATCCGGCGCAAGTTCTGCCGAAGGGGGGCGGTCGATGACCCGCTGCGGGATCACATAATCGACGCTGTTGCGATATTCACACAGCTTGAAGACCAGGGTCTTGGGCACATCTTTGAGCACATCGAAGCCACCCGCCATGTCACCATACAGGGTGGCATAGCCCACGGCCATCTCGCTCTTGTTGCCGGTGGTCAGCACTATACGGCGGCGCTTGTTGGAGAGCGCCATCAAGAGCACACCACGACAGCGGGCCTGCAGGTTCTCTTCCGTGGTATCGCGGGCGGTGCCGGCAAACAGCGGCGCCAGCTGGGTCATGAAGCCTTCGAACATGGGTTCGATGGAGATGATGTCGAACTCGACACCCATCCGCTCGGCTTGCTCCTTGGCATCTTCCACGCTCATCTGAGCGGTATAGCGGAACGGCATCATCACCGCCTGCACCTTGTCCGCACCGATGGCATCGGCGGCGATGGCCAGGGTCAGGGCAGAGTCGATACCGCCGGAGAGACCCAGTACGGCACCCTGGAAGCCGTTCTTGGTGATGTAGTCGCGCACCGCCAGCACCAACGCCTGATAAATCTCGGCCAACGGCGCGAGGGAAGCGGCGGGCTCTTTCAGTTTCACCGGCTGAGCGTTTTCGAAGCGCACCAGCGCCAACTCTTCGGCGAAGGGGGCCAGCTTGTGGGTCAGCTCGCCCTGGCCGTTGAACACCTTGGAGCAGCCGTCGAAGATCAGCTCATCCTGACCACACACCTGATTGAGGTAGACCAGCGGTAAACCGGTCTGGGCGCAGCGCTCGGTCATCAGCTCATGACGGACCCAGGGCTTCTCCCGATCGTAGGGGGAGGCGTTGATGGTCAGCAGTAGCTCGGCGCCGGCCTCTTTAGTCGCCAATGCCGGACCCGGTTGCCACAGGTCTTCGCAGATAAGCAGCCCGAGCTGGTGACCACGGAAAGGCACGACGCAAGTCTCGGAACCCACGCTGAAGTAGCGCTTCTCGTCGAACACCCCGTAGTTGGGCAGATCCTGCTTGAAATAACGCGCGACCAGCTGGCCCCGCTCATAGAGGGATGCCGCGTTGTAGAGCGCCTCACCCTCACGCCAGGGATGCCCCACCAGGATGGCGCAATTGCCCTGCCAAGCCGTGATACGGGACAGCGCAGCCTCGACCCGGATCATCAGATCGGGGCGCAGCAGCAGGTCTTCCGGCGGATAACCGGTCAGCGCCAACTCGGAGCACACCAGCAGGTCGGCACCTTGCAGCTCTGCCTGGGCGGCCGCTGCCAGCACCTTGTCACAGTTATCTTCGATGGCGCCTACCGTCAGATTTAACTGGGCAAGCATCAGAGAGAGGGCTTTTGCCATGGCGATGCATCTTAAACTCGAAAATGATGGGGAATGATAAAGAAAAGGCGCTGGCTGTGCCAGCTCAACACTTGGGCTTTGCGCTGGAGTTCTGGCAGCCAAGAGATAAGATGTAACTAATCGAGGGAGACATTGCCATGGTCAAGGATGTGAAAGGATTCACCCTGCTTGAGCTGATGATTGCCGTCAGTCTGGGGGTCATCTTGCTCGGGATAGGGGCGCCGGCCATGTCGAGCCTGCTCAATGAGAACACGCTGCAGTTTGAATCCCGCACAGTCCTGAAGCACTTGCGCTTTGCTCGCAGTCAGGCTGTCGACAACCAGCAATCCGTTACCGCCTGCCTGGCCAATGCCAGCGATAACTGTGTTACGGCCAGTCCAACCCAGATCTTGATATTCGTCGATAACGATGGCAACAACGTCCTCAATAATGGGGAGCAGTTTCTGGCAAGAAGCCCGACATTCCCCAGATCACTGACCGCCTCCAACAACAGGATTTCCACTACCTTCAGCCCGGATGGCACCAGTTTGGTCACCAATGCCACCCTCAGCCTCTGCAGCCCAGGCAACGCCCAAATTAACTTGGTCATTGCCCCTTCGGGACGCACTACCCAGTCGACTCAAGCAAATATCTGCCCTTGAATGTCCCTGCTCACTACGCTCACTACCGTAGCTGGCTGGCATCTTGCTGCTGTCCCTCCTTTGACTGAAATTTGTTCTCTAGAGGTTGGCATTCCAGCAGCTTGAGTACCGGTTGCACAGCACCATTGATTTCGTATCCGCGCTGCTTGAACTTCTCCTGTACTGCCTTCTGGCTGCTATCTGTCACTGTGCCATGCAGTACGACTTTCTGCCCGTTAACCAGTTCCACATAGCACTTCATGTCATCCGCCAGCACAGGGCCTGATAATAAAAGACTGAGGCCCAACATCATCTTCAGCGATTTCATTGCACCTCTCCTTCATACAGGTAGATTTTCTTCGGCGACATATCCATCTCGGCTTCTTCCGCCCCCTGAGCACATTCACCACCACCGGTACAGCGCTCGGGTTCACCACTACCGTCGTCCTTGAGAATGACTTCTTCCCCTGCTCCGCCACCTATGATGCGTATTTTCGCATCATCACCCGCATGCACGACCAGGTCATCCGCCACCTTGTTTTGTACTTCGACATAGCGCTCTGGCGTTTCATTACCATCCAAATCGACCACGTAGCGGAAGGAACTGCCATAGTGCATATCCACCATGTATTGGCGCGCCGCCCCAATGGACTGAATGGTGCACTGCTGGAACGATTGCACCTGAGGCAGGAAGGAGGTGAAGTAGAGTTTGCCTTGTAGTACCACGCCAGCCCCCAGCGACTTCTCACCCTCTTCGTTCAACCAGTTGACCCAGCCTTTTGCACTGGTAATGCCAGCCTTGGTTGCCAGAATAGCGGCGCTGGTCGTCTGAGCAGCCAAGGGATCATTGGTCACATCGTAGAGCTCTGAAATCTGGATAGCCGATCTAGCGGGCGAAGTTGACGTACGGGGCATGACATCATAGTCACGCAACATGAAGTAACCGTTATGGACGGTTGACTCAGATGAAGGGCGATTTCGATCACCACTGCCTATCAGCACAGCATCAAAGGGACGATCCTGATAGGAATACGTTGTATTTCCCCCGACGACCGTTGCCGTCACTTGCTTGTTAATCGTGCGCACTACTATGGGTTGGGTAAAGAAACGACGGTCCTCTGCCTGGGTCGCATCCGATCCAAGACTGGCAAACTTGAATACCTTCCAGTCGGATTTAGTGGCAGAAGGAAGGTCCATCCGCCATATATTTCCTCCCGTATCCCCTACATAGATACGATCCGTCTTGTCATCACCATCACTATCCAAGGTTGCCACCGAACCTGGCATACTATCAACCATACCGGTTACCTGCAGGTTGGTACTCGAGGTAGCGGCAGGGGTTGCGCTGAACAGGAGTGCTCCCGTCGCAGCGTTCACGATGTATATCCCCCGACCCATGCTGTCATTCGCCCCCAGTCCCAGAGCGTTCTTGTTCGGATCATAACCACCGGTAAAAATCAGAACCGGATCTGTTACCCCTGGTACGAACGCGATCTCAGGCACTGACCATGTCAATCCCAACTCACTGAAGCCCGTCGTCTGCGAATTCAAACGCCATTTCAAGGTCGGGGTATTCGGACTCGATATATCGAAGGCATAGTAGGCCTTTCCCCCGCTTCTCAAGCCGGTAAATACCCAGACGAAGTCGCTTTCGGAAGCTTTCAATATACCGTTACGATTGGCGTCCTTGATGAGCGCCACGGGAGAGGAGTCAACACCATAAACATGCTCTGCTGACTCGGCGTTGGCACGCAGTGCCTCCTGATTGGCCAAAAACTCGTAGGGAATGGCAGCCCAGCTTTCATCGACGGTGTTACCCATGTCCTTGAACATATGCAGGAATCCGGCATTGGTGCCAAACACTATCCGCAAGTCGGGAGCATCTGTCATATTGCCGGACTGAGGACCATAGTTCAGCACCAGCGGGCGGGAGTGAAGAGGATCCCCCATAATATGAGAGCGGATCGTGGTCGAAGTATCGAAGTCTTCATCGTCGACATCCAACCCCTTGGTCCAGTCGATCAGTTTGTCGAGTTCGGCTGAATCGCTGGCTTTCATCCAGGTCATCAATGCCGCCTCTGTACCCGCCTGAGAAACCAAGTTCGCCTTGGTCAGGGTATCGAGCCGACTCTGACCATTGTTGATGACAAAAAGGTTGCGGTTACTCTTTGCCGCCAGCATATCCTGCGCACCGCCTTCCGCCACCTTGCTGCCATCTCTGGTCGATGACCAGAAAGTCTGGGCGCTGTCGAGTATGGTCCCATCAAATTTGATGGCTGGCAGATTGCGGCTATCAACAACATATCCCTTGGAGGAAAACATCAATTTCTTCAGATTGCCCCGCCACCTCGGACCGTCATCCGGTTCAAACATGGCATAGTAAATATTGTTGAGGCTCCGCGTGCGGTCGAAGTTATTACTGGCAATCGCCGGAGAAACCAGAGAGGTATTTATCCTGAGAATAGCGAGCAAAGAAGATTTTAATGCGTCTGTTAATGCTGACGCATTAGTGGCCGGATAATATACGCCGCCGCCACGACGGGCCGTTTCGGCCAGCAAGTTACCGGCGCCACTGATTGCCTCATCCCCAAAACCTACAGTAAAGGTGGTAACTGTTTGGGTTCCGGGGGAAACTGAATTAACATCCTTATGTTTCATATAGCCAGCCAGTGCGGCCAGATAGCTGGTTGGCTTGGTTCTGCCAGATCCATAGGCTACTGTCGTACCGTAAGCGGCCTTTTCATCAGTCGACAGTGTATTAATCAGTCCCTGTACAAAGGTATCTGACGCAGAGTCCTGAGTCGGCTCGCCATCGGTAATATAGATGACATAGCCATTATTTGAGCAATTATCATAGGGAGCCTGATAGGTACCACTCGGGCTCTCGGCTGTTGTATCTCTCGGGCTGCCTTGCAAACCATAAACAACGGCTTTGTTGCCGAAGAACTGGTATGCTTCCCGCAATGTCTCACAGAGTGGCGTATTAGTACTGGCCGTTAATCCTTCGACTCTGTCCAATAGATCTTGCTCCCCTGTTTTACCATTGCTCAATGTAATTTCACTGCCAAGGATATCCCTGATAATACGCCCGCCATTGTTATTCGTATCATCATTTCGGTTGAATATAGCCAAACCAAAATCTACTCCAGGGGTGGAGGAGATCAAGCCTTTTACTGCATCCTTGGCAATACGAAGCCGAGACTGTACTGAATAGCCGGTTGGACCATAATACCAACGAACATAATTAGCTGAATAAAGAGTCACAGCCGTATTACTTGCATTGACCGCATCTTTCGTAGCAGCGGTATAAAACCATGCTCCTTGGTTATTACTGGTTTTGTCCACTGGGTATCCTGTACCTACGGACCATGAACCTGTATAAGGGTTAGCAGAATTACTCGCTGTCACATCTTGTTTGCAATCAACAAGAGCTATGTTACTTTCTTGGTACCCACTTAGAGAATACCAAGCTCCACGTCCCCTTCCAGGAGGGGTACCATTATTAACTTCATAACTCCATACTTGAGACTGAAAATATCCAATATTTGACAATGGTGTTTTTGAGGTAGCGCAGGCGTTCAACTTATCGGGAAAACGTTTGGTACTGTTGATGGCAGGGATGCTACCGTCTGTGGAAAAATAAATATATTTTTTACTATTTCCAGAGTCAGGATCATTACTCAATGCAGGATAGACGGTGGCAGGATTATAGACCTCTTTAATCTGTTCCATTGTATCAGCCATACTGCCTGAATTATCAAAAATCAGCAAAACCTTGGGTCTAAAATCCCCAGCTTTGTTGAAGTCATAAATAAAAAGCTCGGTATCATCGGCTCTTGTTGCATTGGCGACCAGTATCAGGCTGGACCAGCACAAGACAATTCCAATTTGTCGTAACCACATATCCTTCGCTCCTATTTGGTGAGCAGTGGTTGTTCCACGCCTGCAACCCAGTTCAACTGACTCGCATATTTTCCATAATTCAAATTCGTCTGCAGCTCAACATATTTACATTTAGGAATAACATTGTTGCTGCTGGCTTCGACCTTACGTTTGCAAACGGTTTCAGTGCGGCTAATGAGGGTAACGCCAGTAGTACCGCTTGCCGCACTAGTACCGGTATCTGAACTAATATTCGCAATCCTTGTCGAAATATCGTTGCGTTGTAAAGCAGCTTCAATAATCCCTTCTAGTCGATGTTCTGCCTGCCGGAAGCTGGCGGCTGAACCCGCCATTTTCAGATCCTGTCCCGATGACTGCATCACCACCACCGCGATAAGAGTCAGAGGAACCAGAATAATCAGAGCCACGATCAGGGCCACACCCCGTTGGTTGTTCATGAGCCCCCTCCCATCACCGCCGGGTTGCGCAGTGATATGCTGGTTTCTAGTAATAACCGACGGAATCCATCACCATTAGCCGGTATCGATCTGTCACCGACCTGATAGACATTGTTATTCACATAGCTGTTCGATGGTTGCAGAGAACGCACAAGGATAAAAATCCGTACAGCCACTACTCTCCCTTCTCTCCACTCATTATCTGTTACATTTTGACTAGCCAAATAGCTATCAATAACACCATCTTGAACCAAGCTGTTATCCACTCCCAATAAAATCTGCAAGCTTTCTATTCCAGAAGCGATAGCTAGAGAGCAATCATTAGGGGCGCTACAATTAGATAATGAATCATCATTATTTGTAACTCCATCAGATACAGTAAGGTATCTTTTTCTCAAAGTAGGAATATTGCCACCTGACACATAGTAAATAAAATGCTGGTACTCCCAGAGGTGACTGGCTGTAATAGCACTTCCAATCGTATCTCCACTCTTAAACAACTCTGCGGAGTCAGTTGTTGTTGCTAAATAAAATCTATTTGAACCAGATATTTTACTAGTGGCATCGGCGGCCCTTGCCGTAGCGGTCCCCGTAGGCTTTGGACTAATATCAAAAGAAAGCCCTATAAGCCTTTTAATACTAATAATGTTTGTCCTAGCAACACGGCTAGCAATTGGAATACATGCAAATGCCCCCCCTGTTATTGCTTTAGTATCATTTACCCACCCAACCCAAAGCGGACGCACAGCCAAACTAGAGCTTGTTGGTAAACTACCTTGCCCTCGCTCATCCAAGCAGTCCTTTGAACTTGTCAATGAGGCTCCAGTATTAATTTTTACCCCGCCTGAAGCAGTGATTAGGGGAGACCCCGTATAATCCCCCCAGAAGCCGGCCCATTTCAGATCCTGAGTCAGGAGGCGCATGGCGATGCGGCCGTTCTCCTGCAACTCGCTCTGATCGAACGCATCCTCTGTGGTCGCACGGGATGCCACAAAGACACTAAGACCACCGCCGACCAGAAAGACACCGATCAACATGGCGATCAGCCACTCGATCAGGGTAAAGCCATGGGCTTTCATAATGTGGTCGTCAGTACAAACTGACGCCTCTGACGATCTGTTACCGTACTCAGTCCACAGCTGTTTTGCACTGCAGCTGCTGCGCTTGCCCCATCAAACAGGGACTGACGGCCACGCCAGAAAATCCCCACCGTCAGGCTGTTATTAACCCCCCGGATCACGCAGCCGGTGGGGGCTTGCAGGGAGGATACCGAGCCGGAGACAGCGGTCCCCAGCAGGGAGCGTTGCCAATAGTAGAGATCGAGCGCTTGTCGATCGCTGCGACTGCAACCCGACATGGTGCCATCGACGTTGGCGCAGTTCGGCATACTCAATATCGCGTTACCGGATACGACGGTCGTTCCTTGGGCAGACCAGCTGTCTTTGTTGATCCGGGCACGCTCCACCAGATCGTTGGCCAGCCAGCTGGCAATGGTGCGCTGGCGTGCCTCATAACCAGCAAACTTGGCCGTCGCCTGCATAGCCACCAGGCCAAGCAGACCAAAGGAGAGCACCACCGCCGCGATCATTACTTCCAGCAGGCTGAATCCAGTTTGATTAAAACGGCGATTCAGTTTCATTGGTTAATCCCAGCAGGCGTTGTTGGTGGTATTGCCAAGCCGGGTGGCACTGCGGGTTCCGTTCTGATCGATGGAGAAAATAATGCAATCGCTATCAGAACCTTGTGCTCCTGAGGCCGTTGCAAACATGGTAAATGTATTGCCGGCAGCCGAGATCACCAGATGATAAAAACCAGAATCTGAGTTATCGGAGATATTCAGCGCAGCACTAGATGCAGCATATTGGTTGAAGTCCATAAAAAAGGTTTCTTGTCTGTTGGCAGCATCCAACAGCATTTTTTTGGCTTCAACACGGTGGCTGGTCAGCAGATAGCGTTGATAGGAGGGATAGGCAATAGCACCAAGAATCGCCACAATTGCGACGACAATCATCAATTCAATAAGAGAAAAGCCTCGATAGAGCCCAATCATATCCCATCCTTGGTGACTGGTGGTCTTGACAGTCTAATGCCGGATAGGTCGCAACAACAAATCCGGCATCAGAAACATCGCACTTTATTCTTAGGCCATCCTGGCCACATTTAAATAATTCTAAGCTCGGGCGGTACCTCGAACACGACGTTTTCTTCACGCCCCGGGTGCTCTGTCACTATCTTGCCGCCCAGCTCACGCAGGCGGGCGATGACGTTCTGTACCAGGATGTCGGGGGCAGAAGCGCCTGCCGTCACGCCAATGCGCAGAACCCCTTCCAACCACTGCGGCTCTATCATGGAGGCGTCGTCGATAAGGTAAGCACGCGCTCCCACCTTCTCGGCCAGCTCCCGCAGGCGATTGGAGTTGGAGGAGTTGCGCGAACCGACCACCAGCATGGCATCCACCAGTCCCGCCATCTCCCGTACCGCATCCTGACGGTTCTGGGTGGCGTAGCAGATGTCGTCCTTGCGCGGCCCCTGGATCCTGGGGAAGTGCTTGCGCAGGGCATCGATGACGTCCGAGGTTTCATCCACGCTCAGGGTAGTCTGGGTGACGAAGCAGAGGTCGTCCGGGTTCTTCACACTGAGCTTGGCCACGTCCTCGGGCGTCTCCACCAGATACATCCCCCCCTCGCGGTTCTCGTACTGACCCATGGTGCCGATCACCTCGGGGTGGCCGGCGTGGCCGATGAGCACGGCCTCGGATCCCTTGCGGCTGGCACGGTGGACTTCCATATGCACCTTGGTCACCAGCGGGCAGGTGGCATCGAACACCTTGAGGGCGCGGGACTTGGCCATCTCACGCACCGACTTGGCGACGCCGTGAGCGGAGAAGATAACGATGCTGTCGTCCGGCACCTCGTCCAACTCCTCGACGAACACGGCGCCCGCTTCTTTGAGCTTGTTCACCACATAGCGGTTGTGCACTACTTCGTGGCGCACATAGATGGGGGCACCAAACTTCTCCAACGCGCTCTCGACGATGCTGATGGCACGATCGACACCAGCACAAAAGCCGCGTGGATTGGCGAGTAGAATATCCATCAGATCACCTCGCTCATATTAATGACACGATCGATGCCAACACGACAGAAGCCACGGGGGTAAGCCTGCAGGATATCCATCAGTGCACCTTCTCCTCGTCATCGACGGCCAAGATCTCCACCTCGAAGGTGACGGTATGACCGGCCAGCGGGTGATTGAAATCGACCGTCACCGACATCCCTTCCACCGCCCGGATGATGCCGGGCAGCTCGCTGCCATTGGGCTGATCGAAGACCATGATGGTGCCGACCTTGGGTTCCACATCGGCGCCGAACTTGGCGCGATCCAGATGGTAGATGTTGTCCGGATTGGAGAGGCCGAAGGCCTGCTCCGGGCTCAAGGTGAAACTCTTGGCTTCACCCTGCTGCAGGCCCAGCAAGCACTGTTCGAAGCTGTCGGTCAGGCTACCATCCCCCATCCGCAGGCGGGCCGGCTTGCCGTGCAGCGCCGTGCTGTCGGCAACCGAACCATCTTCCAGCTTGATGGAAAAGTGAAACAGCACGCTGCTGTCAGCGCCGATGATCTGGCTCATGCCGTCTCTTCCTTCTTTTTCTCACTGCGAAAGCCTTCCAGCACTATCATGGCGGCGCCGATGAAGATGAAGCTGTCGGCCAGGTTGAACGCCGGCCAATGGGCGCGCTGCCAGTAGAAGTCGAGGAAGTCGACCACGTGACCAAGCACCAGCCGATCGAACACGTTACCAAGGGCCCCGCCGATGATCAGGGAGTAGGCGATGCCACTCCAGCGCTGGGTGACAGACTGCTTGCGCAACCAGTGAATCAGCAGGCCACAGATGGCAAACGCCAGCACCGCGAAGAACCAGCGCTGCCAGCCCCCCTGATCGGCCAGGAAGCTGAATGCCGCCCCCTTGTTGTAGACGTGCACCAGGTTGAAGAAGGGGGTGATCTCCACCCCCGGGTAGCCAAACGGCAGCAGCTTGACCACGGCGAGCTTGCTCCCCTGATCCAGCACGAAGGTCAGCACCGCCAGCCACAGCCAACGCAGGCCCGTTTTGTTATGAATAGCGTTATGAGTCATGTTCATCAGGCAAATTGACGCGTTTCGCCGTCACCCTCGACGTTGGTGACGCAGCGGCCACAGATCTCTTCGTGACCCTTGATGGTGCCCACGTCTTCCACATGGTGCCAGCAACGATCGCACTTGGCGGCGGCAGACTGAGCCACGCTCAGCCACAGATCGTCGCGCTCGGTGGCGACGGCGCCTTCCGGCGCCGCATCAGCGACCACCACCTTGGCCTTGGAGGTGAGCAGCACGAAGCGCAGCTCATCGGCCAGGGCGTTCAGGCGGGTCGCCAGTGCCGGTTTGGCGAACAGGGTCAGCTCGGCCTGCAGGGAGCCGCCGATGCGCTTCTCACCACGGGCCGCTTCCAGCGCCTTGTTGACCTCACCCCGCACGGTCAGGATCTCGGCCCAGAAGGCATCGCCCATCTGCTCGCCGGCATCCAGCCCGAACAGGCCGTCATACCACTCCTCGGTGAACACGAACTCGCCGCGCTCGCCCGGCAGCAGTGCCCAGATCTCGTCGGCGGTGAAGCTCATGATGGGTGCCATCCAGCGCACCATGGCCTCGACGATGTGATAGAGCGCGGTCTGGCAGGAACGACGGGCCAGGCTGTCGGCCTTGGCGGTGTACTGACGGTCCTTGATCACGTCCAGGTAGAAGGAGCCCATCTCGATGGAGCAGAACTGCATCAGCTTCTGGGTCACACCGTGGAAGTTGTACTCGTCGAACGCGGTCACGATCTCGGCCTGTACCGCCTTGGCACGACCCACGGCCCAACGATCCACCACCACCATGTCGGCCGGAGCCACCATGTCGGTCGCCGGATTGAAGCCGTTCAGGTTCGCCAGCAGGAAGCGGGCGGTGTTGCGGATGCGACGATAGGCATCGGCGGAGCGCTTGAGGATCTCGTCGGAGACTGTCATCTCACCGGTGTAGTCGGTGCTGGCAACCCACAGCCGCAGGATGTCGGCGCCGAGCTTGTTCATCACGTCCTGCGGGCTGACCACGTTGCCGATGGACTTGGACATCTTGCGGCCCTGACCATCCACGGTGAAACCGTGGGTCAGCACCTGGTTGTAGGGGGCCTTGTTCTTCATGGCCACGCCGATCATCAGGGAGGACATGAACCAGCCACGGTGCTGGTCGGAGCCTTCCAGATACATGTCGGCCGACTTGCCGTTGAACTCGGGGCGGGCATCCACTACTGAGGAGTGGGTCGAACCTGAGTCGAACCAGACGTCCAGGGTATCGGGCACCTTGTCGTACAAGTCGGCGTCGCTGCCAAGCAGCTCGGCCTTGTCCAGATCCCACCAGGCCTGGATGCCAGACTGCTCGACCCGCTTGGCGACTTCGTGCATCAGGCGCACGGATTCCGGGTGCAACTGCTGGGTCTCCTTGTGAACGAACAGGGAGATGGGCACACCCCAGGTGCGCTGACGGGAGATGCACCAGTCAGGGCGGTTCTCGACCATGGCCTGGATACGGTTCTTGCCCCAGGCCGGCACCCAGCCGCTCTGGCCATGCTGGGCGATGCCATCGGTCTCGATGCGCTCGATCTCGGCAAGAGCCTGCTTGCGAAGCCCCTTCTGCTCCATGCTGATGAACCACTGCGGGGTGGCACGGAAGATGATCGGAGTCTTGTGACGCCAGCAATGCGGATAGGAGTGGTTGAACACCTTGTGGTGCAGCAGGGCGCCACGCTCGGTCAACACCTCGACGACGGAAGCATTGGCCTTGAACACGTGCTGACCGGCGAACAGTTCCGTATCCGGCAGGTAAACGCCGTTGCTGCCCACCGGGTTAGCCACTTCCAGGCCGTATTTCTGGCCGACAACGAAGTCTTCCTGGCCGTGGCCAGGGGCGGTGTGTACCGCGCCGGTACCGGCATCCAGGGTGACGTGCTCACCCAGGACGATGGGCACATCGAAGCTGTAGAAGGGGTGGTTGAAGCGCAGCAGATCGAGTGCCGCACCCTTGGCATAGCCCAGGTTGTGGAACTGATCGAAGCCGGCGCGGTCCATCACGTCCTTGACCAGATCGGCGGCCAGGATCAGGCGCTCGGGATGATCCCCGTCGACCTGCACCAGGGCGTAGTCCAGATCCGCGTGCAGGGCGACGGCACGGTTGGCCGGCAGGGTCCAGGGCGTGGTGGTCCAGATCACCACGGAGAGCGGGCCGCGGCCGGTGTGGCCCTCGGCGCAATCAAACTTGGCGGCAACCGCAGCCTCGTCGACGGCCTTGAAGCGCACGTCGATGGAGGGGGAGTTCTTGTCGTAGTACTCCACCTCGGCCTCGGCCAGGGCGGAGCCACAGTCAGTACACCAGTGCACCGGCTTGGAGCCCTTGTGCAGGTGGCCATTCTCGACGATCTTGGCCATGGAGCGAATGATGTTCGCCTCTGTGCCAAAGTCCATGGTCAGGTAAGGCTTGTCCCAGTCACCCAGCACCCCAAGACGGATGAAGTCGGTCTTCTGCGCTTCGATCTGGGTCTTGGCATATTTGCGGCACTCGGCGCGGAACTCGGCGGCAGAGACCTTCACACCAGGCTTGCCGACGAGCCCCTCGACCTTAAGCTCGATGGGCAGACCATGGCAATCCCAGCCCGGTACATAGGGGGAATCGAAACCGGAGAGGCCCTTGGACTTGATGATGATGTCTTTGAGGATCTTGTTGACCGAGTGACCGATGTGAATGCTGCCGTTCGCGTAGGGAGGGCCGTCATGCAGAATGAACGAAGGCTTGCCCGCTTTGGCGCGGCGAATAGCGCCGTAAAGATCCTGATCGTACCAACGCTTCAGCATGTTGGGTTCGCGCTTGGCCAGATCGCCACGCATCGGAAACTCGGTTTCCGGCAGATTCAGGGTGTGTTTATAGTCGCTCATCAGTCCTGGGTTCCCTTCTTTGCTAAAAGAGTGCTGGGTAAATTGAATGGTGGCAGCCCGAACCAGGCTCGGGCCGCCAGAGCATCTCGTTCGATCTGCTCTTTCAAGGCGGTGAAAGAGGCAAATTTCTGCTCTTCGCGCAGCTTGTGGCGAAGCAGCACCTTGACCTGCTGACCATATAGATCACCAGAAAAATCAAATAAATGTACTTCCAATCTGGCTTGTGTGCCGCTCAAGGTCGGCCGTACGCCCACGTTGGCAACGCCGGGGAAGGTCTTGCCGGAACATAACACTTCCACCGCGAACACGCCACCGACCGGGATCACCTGCCGCTTGAGGGCCAGATTGGCAGTGGGAAAACCTATGGTACGGCCCAGCTTGTCGCCGTGGGCGACCCGACCGCTGATGGCGTAGGGGCGGCCAAGCATCAGCTCCACCTCCGCCATCCGGCCCGCCTTCAGGGCCTCGCGCACCAAGGTGCTGCTGATCCGCTGACGTTCGATCTGGAAGCTTTGAGTGCTGATTACCTCGAAACCGTAGCGGCGTCCCGCCGCTTCCAGCAGGTGGAAGTCCCCTTCCCGGCCGCGGCCGAAGCGAAAATCATCCCCCACCACCAGATAGTGCACGCCGAGTTTTTCCACCAACAGCTGCTCGATGAAGGCGTTGGCCGTCTGCTCGGCGAAACGATGGGTGAAGTGCACGCACAGCATGCGATCGATCCGCATCCCCCTGAGCGCCTCGTACTTCTCACGCCAGCGGCTGAGGCGAGCAGGGGCATCAGCCCCGGCAAACAGCTCAAGGGGCTGGGGTTCGAACAGCATGACGCAGGCGGGCAGGCCCAGCTCGGTGGCTTTTTCCTGCAGCCGAGCCAGCACAGCGTGGTGTCCCTGATGAACCCCATCGAAGTTACCTATGGTCAATACACAGCCCCGATGACGGGGCTTGATATTGTGAATTCCGCGAATAAGCTCCATCAGTGCCTTGTGCGTTGCTGCCGGGAAATCGGCGGATTATATATCAGGCGGCAGGCAGGGTCAGCCCTCCCCACCCGATTTCAGGTATCTTGCTCAAATGCCGACGCCAGCGATCCCGCACGAAACAGCAGGATCAGTCCTGCTGCTGACCCGATTTCAGGTGACTCGGCCGAATGCCAAGCACCAGCAGGACTATCCCGTACAGGGCCCCGCCGAGGCAGAGCAGCAGAGTCAGCTCCAGGCTGGCCTTGCCCATGCTCCAAGCCCCCCATTGGGCGAGATCCGGCGAGAGGTACGCAAGCAGGCCCCCCATCAGCAGGGTCGCCGCCAGCAACTTGAGGCAAAACACCCCGGTCTCGCGGGACGGCCGGTAGACCTTCTGCTCATAGAGTCCCTTGAACAGCAGGGCCGCGTTCAGGGTGCCGGAGCAGGCGGTGGCGAGCGCCAGCCCCACATAGCCGAGCGGATAGATGAAGATGAGGTTGCACACCATGTTGGCCACCATGGCCATCACCCCGATCCGCACCGGGGTTCGGGTGTCCTGGCGGGCGTAGTAACCGGGGGCCAGCACCTTGATCAACATCAGGGAGAGCAGGCCCGTGGTGGAGGCCAGCAGGCTGGCGCTGGACATGCTGACCTCGTGCAGGCCGAACTCCCCGCGCATGAACAGCACCCGCAGGATGGGCTCGCGCAACACGGCGATCCCCACCATGGCGGGCAGGCCCAGCAGCATCACCATCCGCACCCCCCAGTCCATGGTGCGGGAGAAGTCGGCGGGATCCGCATCCACGTGCTTCTTCGCCAGTGCCGGCAGGATCACCGTGCTGATGGCGACCGCAAACAGGCCTAGCGGGAACTCCAGCAGCCGATCCGAGTAATAGAGGTAGCTGATAGCACCGGTCGCCAGGAAAGAGGCGAGCATGGTGTTGATCAGCAAGTTGATCTGGCTGACCGAAACGCCAAACAGCGCCGGGATCATCAGTGTGCGGATCTTGACGACCCCGGGGTGATGCCAACCCCACTTGGGCCACACCAGCATGTTCATCTGGCGCAGGAAAGGATACTGGAACAGGAACTGCACCAGCCCCCCGAGGAAGACCCCGATCGCCAGCGCGATTTCGGGATTGTCCATCAAGGGCGCTATCCACCAGGCGGCCGCAATCATGGTGAGGTTGAGGAACACCGGAGTAAAGGAAGAGACGGCGAAGCGGCCGTAGGTGTTGAGGATGGCCCCCGCCATGGCGGTAAAGGTAATGAACCAGAGATAGGGGAAGGTGATCTTGAGCATCAGGCTGGCCAGCTCGAACTTCTCGGCCGCCGGGCCGCCATGCAGCCAGTCCCAGAACCAGCCCCAGCCAAACAGGGCGGTCAATACCCCCGAGCCCAGTACCCCGAGCAGGGTGACGACGGTGACTATGCCACCCAGGGTCCCCGCCACCGCAGCCAGCAATTCACGCACCTCATCCTCATTACCCTTCTTCTTGTACTCCGTCATCACCGGCACAAAAGCCTGGTTGAAGGCCCCTTCGGCGAACAGGCGACGCAGGAAGTTGGGAATGCGGTTGGCGAAGAAGAAGACGTCTGCGGCCATCCCGGCGCCGAGCAAGTTGGCGATGACCACATCGCGAACCAAGCCCATCACACGGGACGCCAGCGTCATTGCGGACACTATCATGCCGGATTTGATCAATTTCTTACTCAAGACGAAGCCTCTGGAACTGTCAGAATGGAAAGAATGCTGGTAGAATCGGCCGACAGTTTAACCGCCTCCCAACTGACACACCACCGGGGGGCGGTGTTTATTTGCACAAATCATTTGACAATATGTGGTTGGGAGGGCATATTTCCGGGCCTTTTCAATACACTCGCTAAGACAGTTTTAGGAGTTTTACCTTGGCTAATATCAAATCTGCTAAGAAGCGCGCGATTCAGTCAGAGAAACGTCGTCAACACAACGCCAGCCGTCGTTCCATGACCCGTACCTATCTGAAGAAAGTAATTGCTGCCATCGCTTCTGGCGACAAGGCTGCTGCCACTGCCGCTTTCGCTGTTGCCCAGCCGATCATGGATCGTATGGCTACCAAAGGCCTGATCCACAAGAACAAAGCTGCTCGTCACAAGAGCCGCCTGTCTGCCCAGATCAAAGCTATGGCTTAAGCAGCTTCGGCTGTATAAAGCTCAAAAAACCGGCCCTAGGGCCGGTTTTTTATTTCTCTGCGCTGCAGTAAAGCCTGTGCAGCAGCCCTATCATTTCGCGCACCTCATGGCTGCGCAGCGAATAGTAGACCGTCTGGGCCTCCTTTCGCGTCGTCACCAGCTCATCGCGCCGCAGCACCGCCAAATGTTGTGACAGGGCCGATTGGCTCAACCTGAGCACCTCGTTAATTTCCCCCACCGAGAGCTCCCGCTCCAGCAACTGACACAGAATGAACAAGCGCCGTTCATTGGCCAGCGCCTTGAGCAGAGTCACCGCGCGCCCGGCATTCGCCTCCATCTCTTCCAGCTGCATCTCATTCCCTCTCCTGCAAGGCAGGCATAATACCCCCTTGCCCCTTCCATTTAAAACGACAGGGGCGCCGGCTGGATAGCGGTAAAATCCTCCTGCCCGGCAAACAAGAAGGAGAAATCGCTCTCGCACACCCGTTTCACCGCAGGATGTTGGATCATGCGCTCGGCAAAGATGACGTAATACTCTTCCATCAGATCCTGGGTTTCCCCCAGCAGCATGACTCCCTCTCCCTCCAGGATCTCCTCCCGATAGATGGTCGGCGCCATGAAGATGCCCTGATTGAAGAAGCCGAATGCCTTCATCAGCGCCGCATCGTCGAACTCCCCCAGGATGCTGGGAGAGATACCCTGCTGCTCGAACCAGTGGGTCAGCTGGCGGCCCATGGCGGTGCGGCGGCCGGGAATGAGCAGCTTGCGCTCCTCCAGACAGGCGGGGAACGGCAGCGAAGGCAGGGGCGCTTTGCAGAAGAAGCTGACACCGCAGCCACCGAGCCGCTTGGAGAGTAGGCCCGCATGCTGGCTGGAATCCACCGGGCAGTCGGAGAGGATCATGTCGAGCTTGTGCTCGCTCAGTTGCTCCAGCAGCAGCTCGTGGGTCGATTCGAAGCAGCGCAGGTGGATGGAACCGTCGTTGGGGATGACCGAGAGCAATACCCGGCTGGCGAGGCGTTTGGAGAGCGCATCGGCGATGCCGACGTCGAACAGGATCTGGCTCTCCTTGCGGTAGTTGACGATATCCAGCATCTCGTAGGAGAGGCTGAACATCTTGTCGGCATAGCGGAATACCAACTGGCCGAGCTCGGTGGCCTCGAGGGAACGCCCCTTGCGCATCAGCAACTTGCCACCGAGCCGCTGCTCCAGCAGCTTGATCTGGCCGGTGACCGTCTGCGGAGTCAAGAAGAGGGCTTCCGCCGCTTGCGTGACGGAGCCCTTCTTCTGCGTCATCCAAAAGTAATAGAGATGATTGTAATTAAGGTGTGACATCCGATGGGGTTCCCGCGCCAGGCGGGCTCCGGTAGCAGCTGAGTTCAACCGCCAGAATGTCATACATGTCGCTGATCGAGTCAACCTTGTTCGCATCGAACTGCGCCTGCAGGCTGAGCTTGAGTGCAGCCGGCTCCGGCATCCGCTCCCCGCAATAGCGCTTGTTGGACTTCTTGACCCGCTCCCCGGCCCGGCTGCTCAGGGCCCGCTCGGCAAAGGTCTCACCGAACCTGGCCTTGGCTTGCTGCTCCCCCAGCATCAGGGCGCCGTCGACCACCCCGTTGAGATAAGCCGAGCAGCCGGCCGAGGCCGCATCCTGCTGGCAATCCGTCAGGCTGCCCGCCCAGAGCGCCGGGCTCGCCAGCATGATCAACCATCCCAGTCCTCTCATAACCCCTCCGTGCTCTGATCCGCCTCCCGGTTGGGCAGCGACATCCGCAGGGCGAGATAACCGACCACGGCCGCCAGGCTGGATCCCACCAGGATCCCGAGGCGTGAGTAACTGCCGTAATCCAATCCGCCATGCTCGAACGCCAGCGATGCGATGAACATCGACATGGTAAAGCCGATGCCGCACAGGATGCTGACCGCAAATATCTGCTTGAAGTTGACCCCGCTCGGCAGTTGGGCGATACCCAGCTTCACCGCCAGCCAGCTGATGGTGAATACCCCGAGCGGCTTGCCGATGAAGAGCCCCAGCATGATGCCGAGCGGCACCGGGCTCAGCAGGGCCGACAGACCGATCCCGTCCAGCGACACCCCGGCGTTGGCAAAGGCAAACAGCGGCAGGATCAGGTAGGCGCACCAGGGATGCAGCACATGCTCCAGATGCTTGAGCGGCGACGCATAGCGCTTGCCGTTAAGCGGGATCATGAAGCCCAGCACCACGCCCGCAAGGGTCGCATGGACACCGGATTTGAGCACCGCCACCCAGAGCACCAGGCCGACCAGCATGTAGAGGCCGATCCTGTCCTCGCCACGGCGATTCATCCACAGCAGGGTCAGGATCGCCAGGATGCCGACCGCCAGTGCCGTCAGCGACAGCTGCTGGGTATAGAAGAGGGCGATGATGATGATGACCCCGAGGTCATCCATGATGGCCAGCGCCAGCAGGAACACCTTCAGGCTCACCGGTACCCGCTTGCCCAGCAGCGCCATCACCCCGAGGGCGAAGGCGATGTCGGTCGCGGCCGGAATGGCCCAACCAGCGCGGGCGACGTCGTCCGAGTAGTTGAAGAAGGCGTAGATCAGCGCCGGTGCCAGCATGCCGCCCACCGCGGCAATGGCCGGGAAGGTCGCCTGCACCCGGGACGAGAGCGCCCCCTCCAGCATCTCACGCTTGACCTCCAGCCCGACTAGCAGGAAGAAGATCGCCATGAAGCCATCGTTGATCCAGAGCAGCAACGGCTTGTCGATGTCGAGGGCGGCGATGCGCACCTGCACGGGCGTATCCAGGAAGGCCCGATAGTGATCAGCCAGGGCCGAGTTGGCCAAGCCAATGGCCAACAAGGCCGCCAGGATCAGAATAATTCCGGAGGCTGACTCCAGCTTGAGAAATCTCTTGATTACGTCGCTCATGATCTGACTACCCATAAAATTGCATTTTTTTCAGTCTAGAGCGGGAGTGAGTTAATGAAAAATCGTTTCTAACTGCCATTAACAACGAGAAAACCGAAAGCAAAAATAAAGCCATCTGCTATAAGCATGTTTTCACATGCCTTTTCCCAGCCATCTCTTCATTCATGAAAATGCATAAATATTTTATTTGGTGCGTAAAAAAGGCGCCCTGAGGCGCCTTTCGAACAGATGCATTCGAACCCTGTCTCGATGTCGGATGGCGCTCCCACTCAGGGAATAGCTCGCCACCGACGCGAAAGCCCGGATCAGATGGCGACGGGCGCCTTGATGCCGGGATGGGGATCGTAGCCCTGGATCTCGAAGTCCTCGAAGCGGTAGTCGAAGATGGAGTCAGGCTTGCGCTTGATCACCAACTGCGGCAAGGGGCGCGGCTCGCGGGAGAGCTGCAGCGCGGTCTGCTCCATGTGGTTCGAATAGAGATGCACGTCGCCGCCGGTCCAGACGAAGTCACCCACCGCCAGATCACACTGCTGGGCCACCATGTGGGTCAGCAGTGCGTAGCTCGCGATGTTGAACGGCAGGCCGAGGAATTTTATGCAACATAAAAACTGCACAAAACACCATCTACACTGAACCTGACACCACAAAACCAATTGTGCAAAAGAAAAATTGCACACTTCGGGAGCTATGATCTCCATTTCAGGGGGGCCATTGTGCAAAATCAGCTGGCACTGTTCCCAAGAGAATGAAGGATAGAAGTGACGCACCAATACAGCGACTTGAAAACTACATGACCTGCAAATGCTGGACATCTGGGGTCATGTAGTTGAAATCGACTTATATATAGAAGGGATGACATTAACGGACTGACGCGGAACTCCCCAACGCCCTCATCACCTCCTCCACGGCTGCCAACCGTCCTCGTAAGCACCGAAACTCCTGACTGGTGTGCCTGAGCACATTCTCAATGGTCGTCTCTAGCTCGGGGAAGTCTGCCCGTAGCTCACTGTATTCGGCGAACGTAGCTTGGTACTCCTGGATCTCAAATCGATAAGCACGTGCCTTGGCCTCTAGATCATCCAGTCCCTTTCGCACCTCATCCCTCACTTCCACTACTGGCATTTGCTCGACCTGAGTAACTGGAACCTCTGGGCCTAGTAGATCTTCCCGAAAGGTAACCTCATCAAACATCGGTGTTTTAACGTAATTTGGGCGCAACCATTTATTGCCAACATCTCGCCTATTCAGGAGACCCATACCGACCAACTTGTTCAAGTGGCGGTATATGAGGCCGTAGCGTTTCTGTTGTGATAGGCGTTCAATCTTGTCACCAAATACAGCGATTACGCACTCCTGTGCAGTGAAATCGTTCAGCTGCAATCGAATGAGTGCTGTGTAGAGTGCGGTTGGCAGCCACACAGTCTGGGAGCCCATAAGTAATCCTCAGTCTCGAACGACAATCATTAGTAGGGATCTAAATTCGATTGCGGATTATAGTCCGTGGTCGTAAGCCAGACAACCAGAGATAGTGCTCGCCTGAGAGAGGCGAAGCATGCAAGATCTAGCAAAAAAATTTGGCATTTTAGTTCGTGGAAAAAGGCTTCAAGCGGGTGTGTCCCAAGACTCGCTTGCGTTACTGGCAGATATTGATAGAAGTTACCTTGGTCGCATTGAGCGAGGAGAAGTGAATGTCACACTTGAGAAAGTCTATCGCCTTTCCGAGGTATTAGGTTGTGACATAGAAGATTTACTGCCCTAAATAAATATCACTGAAAACATACCGCAGTGCTGTTGATTTTCAGCTCGCGCACGACTACAACGGACAAGCAGTTAAGCCAACTTGTACTACGAGCCATAAGGCGAAATAGTGGTTTCAACCTCTTGGTTTCGGCCTCTTTCATCATCCCATATCAGCTTGATTGTTACTGCAAATGGAGCCCCCATTGCGGTAGCAACAATAAGATCAAAGTTGCCACCCGCCTGTATGACCTCAAGAGGAAGCGCATCATCCATGATAGAGAATTCTCTCACAACAGGACACTCTAATCTTACATTTTTAGCTGGTGATTTTCCTTTATTATAGATCTTTAAACGATGCCCCTTGCCGATCTTAACAACACGAGCATTAAGGTCTGCACTGATAGCATCAATAGCGTCCTCTTGTTCTTTACGCAGTAGCAACTTGTTCAAATGATTGGCTGTGTTAGCAAATTCATTCTGACGTCGATTAAACTCCAATGTTTTATATGCAGAATACACAGAGAGTAGTAATGCCAGCAGCGAAACAATATCAGTTAGAGTCATCGTTTGAACCCTTTGAACATTTTCTTTAAGTCTTTTTCCACATCGGAAATAAATTCTTTTTGAAGATCTTCGACCATAGCATCTATTGACGTAGAATTCTGTTCCATCAATGATTCTTTATCGAAACTATTATTGCAGTCGGAACAAATTAATAATTGTTCCGAGACAATTTCAAACTGATCGTTACCACATATAGGGCAGAGCAGTATCGCGTTTATAGTATATTCATTTTTCATTTTAACTCTCTTAAACCATACAACTCATGAATTGAAACGGCTAAGTATCAGAAACTAAACTAAGCGACATATACACCTATTTTTTTCTCAGGCATATGTAATTGACCATCTTTATAGATTGAAATATACATGTAATGTAATCCAAGATAAGCTGTCGGCTCAAGGTGAACTGCGAAATAGTTATTGTTTTGTTGATACATTGCATCAATGAATGTTTCATGGTTTCCTCTGTTCTCAGGCTCTGCTATCTTTGCATCTAAACCATTATTCTCAACCCTGTATTTAACCTGATAACTAGAATCGCTCATACCTTTGAAAGTCACTTTGAACCTAACGCTTCTTTTCTTGGGTATGATCCTCGCACAAGAATAGTATGCGTCCTGTGAAGGTGAACCACTACTATCGGTAACTGTCATGTCTACTGAAAAGTCAGCTGGATAATATGGGATCATATTTAAACCAGTGTCTTTCAATGGTAACAATTTGAAATAACTATCATTATTTAACTCGAACTGACTATAATTAATTTGATTACCTGTAGCATCCCTATAGTTTGGCTTTACATACCGACATACGGTATCACCTTCCTTCTTTAAGTCTAAATAGTGCTCAGGAATATCAATTAAACACTTTAAACTATCGCCTATCATTATTTTGTTTTTTGAAGCAGATTGTTGCAGCTTAGCAGCGACATCAACATAGAAGGATGTTGCCGTTACTTCTGATGCCCCTTGATATCCATACATCCCCCATAGAACATTTTCATCGCTTCCATAGTCAATGCCAATACGTATACTAACGGGGTCTATATCTTGCTGCTCAAGATCAGGGGATACAACTTCCTCAATAAACTTCACAAGACATACTGCGCAATTAATAGCATTTACCGCCGAATTTTCTGGTCTTTGTTCTGTTCTAAAAAATGCAAGAACCGCATCCCCCATGATGCGATGAACATGGCCATCAAAGGCCAGAATTGTTTCTATAGCACATTTTATAATGTCATTCTTTATCGAAAAAACCTTTTCTGGTGGATAAATAAGACCTAGTTTGGTTGAATTTTTAATATCTATGAATAAAGTGGTAACATAACCCTTCTTTGTCTTTCTATTATCTACTAGGTAATCAAAATCTGGGTGTCCACCGATCTTGTTATTATTAACACCCTCTTTACCAAAGCAACGTCTCAATTGCCTCTGAATGTCATAATCGTTCTCAACCGAAATTTCACTTTTAGCAACCACACCAGCTGATTTAAGGAGATCATGAGAGTCCATGGCAAATGACTCCGTGCCTACTGACTCAACTCCAGAAAAGCTCGTCATTCTGTTATACGCTTCATTTATTTTGCTATGAGAGAATGATTTCTCATAAATGTTTTTAATTATGCTAGACATATGCCCCCCGAAATATTGAAGATCCACACAAGCATAATCAATGTAATTGGGAAAAGATTATACTTTGAAAACTTACCCGCCCTTTCAATAGATGCCATTTTCACACTTGTTATTACAGCCATCTCATGAACTTGAATTGATAAATCTTTAATATAGTCCTGATAGGAAATGCTCTCCATTTTACGTGAGTATGTGTCGGCATTAAATTTCCCACTTACAGAACCAAAAAAAATCACTGATGGCTCAGAACCAGCGGATGTACTTCCACTTGATAAATTAGGCCAAATAGATTTAAAAACATAATAAAGACTCGTAATACAAAGAAATAGAGACGTAATACATAGCAAAACCATCAAGCTTTTATAATCGTGTTGACTTTTCATGATGGCATCGAACTTTGATAGAATGCTAAATGCAATTGCGGCGTTGAACGATGTCAACAAACCACATTTAAAATTTACAGTTGCAATATAGGCATCATACCTTTTTAAGGTATCCCACATCCCAGAAATGATGACCTTTTTAGCATCATCAACTTTCACATCATCAATATCTTGATCTGGCTTTTTGAACCACACCGATTATATCCTTCTTAATGCAACCGACATTGACCGCTATAAAGTTAAAATTATCGATTTTTGTTAGCCTGAGCCAAGATACTTCCGGCCAGAGTTTTTGTGTTTTCGTTGTACTTACTGCTTTGCAGCACCATTAAAGCCGGAGGCTCCATATGAGCACCAGTTTGCTTTCCTACCTTAACCTGGGATAAAGCAGAAGCAGCAAGAGAACGTGCTGTCACAGAGGAGGTAGCATCATTAAGCACTTGTGCAGCAAGTGTTGCGACCTTATCAGAGGTAGTTTTGTTGCTCGAAGCCATCACTATATCCTGTATCTTTTCCATGAACAAAACACTACATATGGTGCTGTCTGTACATACAGCAAAAAGATACCTGATCCGAATGAGGCGATCAAGGAAAACGATTGACACATCAGTAAGATTGTTTTTTAACCAAAAGGAGACTCATTCTCACCTGATTAACAACAGTTCGCCTAGCACGTTGCTTTCAGCAAATACCTCGTGAATTTCGATTGCCATGTTGCTGGTAAAGAGTCCATTTCTTCACTATTTATCGAACTTCGCACATACAGAATCCATGCCTCACAGACACCAGAGGTGTTGGCTTGCGGTTCTGTCCAGAACGCTCAGATCGCATCAAGAGGGGCAACTAAGTCTAAGCAGGTCGTGAAGCTATGTGGATTGGGTCGGTCGAGAAAGGGCGTTCGCAGGTGTTCTTTAGCTATTTTCGCAACCTGGCAACGCTCTGCCCATCTACATGCCTTTCTTTAAAAACACAATCAGAAGAAAAGGATCGATTATTGGTTCCAAGAAACATCGAAAACTATCTGTCAAACATAAAAAGAAGCCCATGCATCACAAGCATGGGCTTACTCAGCATCAGATAAGAAACTCTTCTAGAGCTCTGCCGCTGGCCACAGCTTCTGCTATCGCTTTAGGCATTCTGCCCTGACCAGTCCAGCTCTTCTCCTGACCATTCTCGGTGTATTTATATTTTGCAGGACGAGGCGCTCGCTTGGACTTTGCAGCCCCTTCGGTCTTAACGGTGGCGGAGGAGCCAACTAGCTCACTTGGGTCAATCCCTGCATCTCGCAACATCTCAGTGAACTGAGCCAGCTTCTGATGACGTTCCGCAGACTCTTGTCTGATTTTGGTTTCGTGTTGCTCCCGCTCAGCAAACACTTCTTCGAATTTTTCTTTAACTTCGACCAGCTGCTCAAATGACAACTCACGCAGAACAGCGCGAAGGCTGCGGATATTAAGCAGGGTTTTCAAAAAATCATTCATTTACGACCTCATGTATCACTTTATTAAATCGAATGGATTATCACTCAATATCGCCAACAGCTCCATTGGTTTTTACATCAATCTAGATTAAATAAGCCATTGAGATAATACATAAGTGAGCCACATTCATTGCCCTCTATTCCAGTTTTGGCGCTACTTCCTCGCGTCGTCACGAATAATACTCTTTACTTCAACAACGGCAGCGCCAACGGGGACGCTGATCGAGCTCGATAGCTCGCCATTGTGAGTTCTGGTGATCTCGGTATCCCCTTTGTACCAACACCATTCATAGCCAGTTTTTGTGTCAGCAGCCTCTAAGATCCCGCAGCGATAGTCAAAATTGATGGCCATACGAAATGTTTCTCAAACTAATGCCAAATTGTGGAATTCAGTTTTCATCTATTACCGATCAGTCAAGGTCTTGAGTTAAGCGCGTCAGCTCTCTAAGTGGGTTTTCAACACCAATTTTATCCGTAAGAACGATGATCTGCTTTCCAATATCAAAAGCCGGGGCTGCAACAGCCCGCCCAGTAAGCTCCAGCGATTGAATGACAGAGTTTGCCTTCTTTAACGTTTTAAAAGCCTTTGCGGTTTCAGGACTCAGGCCCCACCACATACCCGTCATATCTGGGCTTAATGCGTACTTAATCAAGAATTCGTCCTTATATGGATCATGAAGAAGCCAACCCAACATTTTTGCGTGAGCAGGTAGCCCCCACGTTTGTTTCAGTTCATGTACGGATAGCTCTTTGTTCATGACCTAACCTTCTTATTCAGGACTGGCTTGTGAGATCTAACATAGTCAATACACCATAAGTTGGGTCTCATAAAGGCCTCAGGTGAAATTTTATCCAGAAGTTCACGAAAAGTGTTATCACTCTTCTGTCCATTCCCCCCTAGACAACCGCCCTTCTGGCTTGACCACATGCGACTCCGAAAGCAGTTTACCTAGCGTGTATAGCTGGGTGCCTCCTGGAGGATCTTCGAAATGCCTAGATAGCCTTCTGGCTGTGCCCAAACAGCTCCCCAGCATCCTCTTGAGACAGGCTTAGGCCGCTCGTGATGATAATTTCGCTAGCAACATACTCTGATGGTATTGGTGTGGACGTTACCAGGTATAATAGCCATCTATTATTTATTGGCTGACGTCTCGAAACAGAGATACTAGTGAATGCCCTTGGCCTTTGCATTTCAATTGTTCTCTGTCTCATACGCTATGAGTTCTTCGCACAATCAACCAGGTAAGTCAATTTGATAGCGTGAACTCCGACCTCGACTTGGCAATTTTACTAATAATCCTTTTGTAACCATTTCTGAGAGGTGACGAGTTGCTGTTGATTTACTTACGCTAGTCAATTTTTGATATTGACTAGCGCATATGCTTTTGTTGGAACCTTGAGCGCAACCATCCAGTAGGTGATCCAGCAACATTCTTTGTTCAGGTAATAACGGGGTAGCATGATGTTGTAGCCAAAAAACGTTTTTGGCCGAATCAGCTTGCACTTGAGAGATAGCACGCTGCAAGTCCGCTTCCAGTGTCTCAAGAAACCAGACTAACCAAGGTGTGATATCTAAACCTCCTCTTTGAGTCTGCTCCAGAAGCTGATAATACCTGTCGCGCTGCTCAAATATGGTGACCGACATGGCGTATAGGCGGATGGTGTGCAGGTCTGCCTGGGCTAACGCCAAATCTGTCAGTGCTCGTGCTATTCGGCCATTTCCATCATCAAGTGGATGCAGCGTCACGAACCACAGATGACTAATTGCAGCCCTAAGCAGTGGATCAAGCATGGGGTTCCATCGACTCTCGTTAAACCACTCAATAAACTGCTGTAATTCCTGCTCCAAGCCTACTCGGGGAGGTGCCTCAAAATGCACCACGAGCTGGTCAAATCGGCCTGAAACGACCTGCATCGGTCCATCCTCACGCAATTGACCATCACTGATGTCACTACCTCTAGAAACTGATGCTGGGAATAACAACCGATGCCACTGTAAAAGCCGCTCAAGCGAGAGTTTTGTTTGAGGATCACCAATAGCGTCCATCAACATGGCTGCTAGTCCATCTGTCCTTTCTGATGTTGAGAGATGCTCGACCTCAACGACCCCGAGCCGCACTGCCACAGACGCTCGAACGGACTGCGCATTCAGTGCTTCACCTTCGATGGCTGATGAAGCCATGATGTTGGCCACCAGAGTATCTAGCTCTTGAATCGGGGCTATCGCGCAACTCCCCAGCAGCAGGCCAAGCAGACGATGAAGTGAGCGTAGGCGTGGTTGAAGAACCTCGTCCTGCCAATGAAATGTTGGCCAGCCTGCTTGTTGCCAAATCCAACCCATCGTCTGAACACCCCCATGAAATGAGGCGATTATGCACTTTATTTGGCTCACTTGATGAGCCAATTACTACACATGATGCTCATTGATAGGGACTACCGGAGATGAACCGATCATAAACGTCATTTTGAAAAGTCTGCTGTTATGCTAGGAGCAGCTTTATGGAAATTGCAGAGCAGGGAACACTTATCGATGCCTCACGCCGTTCATCACCCTCGCACTCGGGTAACCGCTGTCAGCTCTGTCATTACCTCTCTGGGCATCCCTCACAGCCCGCTGGAGGCACACCTGTGGATTGTGGCTGGTGTTGAACCTAGCATCGTCCCGAAGCTTGCTGGGTTGATTGGGGAAAGTGCTCGGGCTGTTTGTGACCTGGTTGGCATTAGCCAAAGCACGATCACTCGGAAGATCGCAACCTGTTCCCCTCTATCCACCGAGCAGGGTGCCAGAGTTTACGGTGTTGTACTGGCTCTTGATGCAGCTCTCTCACTGCATGAGGGAGATATAGTGAAATGCATTTCGTGGTTAAACAGACCAGCTAGGGGACTGGGAGGTGAGAAACCTGTCAATGTATTGAGTACAGCGATGGGAGTTCAGGCTGTTATTGATCTCGCAGGACAAATCGAACATGGGGTATATTAAACGAGCCCCCTCAGTCAATGTGGTTAAAAACCGCACTTACCTGTGCGAAAAACTATCAAAATAATCTTTCTTTCATTTTAGCCACTTGAAAAAAGTGAAAAAGTGTCCACCTATTAATTATGAGAACAAAAATTTTTTCTCAACATTCCGCTGCATTGCAGCGAATAGATCCAGTTTATTCTTTGCCTCTTCTCCCTTCTTTTTTGGCTGTAAATCATCCTATCTCATAGGAAATCAGAACAAGTTATTTAGGATGTTGGTTCTCTTTCATTAGTTCAGAAAATAAAGCCTTCACATAAATAAACTATGGTCATATTCGCACCTACGGTGCGGAATACAATAAACGCGCTTTATCGAAAAATGACGATTCTATGGCTACTTACGGTTCAGACCGTTAATCGTTGGCAGAACAACTAATTGAGAGACTGAAAACAACCAATACATCTCTGCTTTTGACTTTGATAGTCAGTCATCCGGGGGTGGGATAACCCACCCCCGGAGACTTTCAGAACCAGCTTTGCACCGCCTCTCTGGCCGGGATCCCACCGGCATGTACTACCTTGTCATCGATGACGACTGCTGGCGTAGACATCACTTTGTACTTCATGATCTCGGGCAATGACTCAACTTTCTCAAGCTGAATTGACACACCAAGCTCATCCACCACCTGCTGGATAAGTTGGACGGTGTTCTTGCAGTTGGCGCAGCCCATACCCAGCACTTTTACATGTTTCATCTCATACTCCTCATCAAGAAATTAACGGCGATACGAAGTTAAACACCCACCCAACCAACGTGAAGGAAACCAGTAGCACCAACAGCAAGGTGCCCAGTAACTGCCACTTCATCACCTGTTTGAGCAGAATAAATTCAGGAAAACTGGCCGCCACTGTGCTCATACAAAATGCCAGTGTCGTCCCAATCGGCAGCCCATTGACAATCAAGCTCTCCATCACCGGGATCACCGCGGTGGCATTGGAGTAGAGGGGAATGCCGATGAGAACCGCCACAGGCACTGACCACCATTGGCCTGCACCAAGATGTGAGGCAATCCAGCCATCAGGCACAAAGCCATGAAGCACGGCACCAAGCCCCACACCCACAATGACCCAAAGCCATACCCGTTTGAAGATGGTGAGGGTTTCATCTTTAGCAAAGGCATGGCGTTTGGCCAGCGAGAGACTAGGAGTATCTGCGTGCTGTTGGGCAATATTGTCTTGCTGATGCTGCCCCTGTTTGAGGGCCTCAGCGGCAAAATCAGCCAGCCAGCGTTCGGCCTTTATCTTATCCAGAAATGCCCCACCCAACATGCCAACCGCCATACCAACTACCACGTAAATCAAGGTGAACTTCCAGCCCAGCAGACTGACCAGCAATAGGACGGCCACTTCGTTGATAAGCGGTGAGGTTATGAGAAATGCCATGGTGATCCCGAGCGGGATACCGGCTGAGGTGAAGCCGAGAAACACTGGGATACTTGAACAGGAACAGAAGGGGGTGATCGCACCAAAGCCGGAGCCCAGGAGATAGCCCAAACCTCTGTGCTTGCCCGCCAGATAGTCCCTCACTCGCTCGACATTCAGGGAGGCCCGCAGCATGGCCACGATGTAGATCATGACCAGCAGCAGCGCAAAGATCTTGCTCACATCCTCCACGAAGAAATGCAGCGCATCCCCCAGCTTAGTTTGCGGGCTCAGGCCCAATTGCTCGTACACCAGCCAGCTGGCTAGGTCGGTGAAAATCTGAAACATAATGGCTCCATCAACATCGGTGTTATCCAGAAGACGCTTCATCTCACCAAAGGATGCTCATATTTTTTATCTTTTGCAGAATGGTGGATAGTTAGGCATACACACTTTACATGTGCGTGAATGCGCACATATACTCAGAATATGAACACAATACAGAATCAAAATCAGGCTATTGATGCCGCTATTTCCTCTCTGGATGGGGCCTTCTTCAAAGCCCTATGCGAGCCGCCACGGGTCGCCGTGTTAAAGCGCGTCATGCAATTGGGTCGGGCAGATGTCACCGCAATTGCCGCTGACTTGCCCCAGGAACGCTCTGTGGTTTCCCGTCATCTACAGGTACTGCTTGAGGCCGGGATCGTTCGTGCCTCCAAGGTTGGACGACAAGTATTCTACGAAGTGGATGGCCCAGCCATTATTCAGCGCCTGGAAGACATACTCCGTCACACCAAGAACATTACTGCACTGTGCTGCCCTGGCAGATCAGTTTGATTTTTCTTTACCTTAATACGTGTATGGATGCGCACATATGAACTTAATGGATCAGCAATATGATGTCGTTGTCATCGGAGCAGGCCAGGCAGGTTTGGCATGTGGTTGGCACCTAAAGCAGCAAGGGCTTAACTTCATACTCCTTGATGAGCAAAAGCGGCCTGGTGGGCACTGGCGCCACTACTACGACAGCCTTGAGCTGTTCTCGCCAGCAATCTATTCCTCGCTACCCGGTATGTCGTTCCCCGGCACACCGGGTCACTATCCAAGTCGTGATGAGGTGGTAGGTTACCTTGAGCAGTATGCCGACCAGTTCCAGCTACCTATCCATCAAGGGGTTCAGGTCAAGCTAGTCGAGCGAGCAGAGGCGGGTTTCCAGGTAATCACCGCCGATGGTCAACGCTTACTGGCGAACGCAGTTATTGTGGCATCTGGGGCTTTTAGCCGTCCCTACCTGCCCGACATTCCCGGACTTAACGAATTTAAAGGCTCTCAGCTTCACAGTGCTGACTATCGCAATCCCATGCCTTTTCGCAGCCAACGTGTCGTCGTTATTGGTGCAGCGAACTCCGCAGTCCAGATCGCTTACGACTTGGCCAGCGTAGCCACCGTTACACTGGCTACACGAGAAGCCATTCGGTTTGCGCCGCAGCGTATATTGGGCGCAGATTTTCACACTTGGTTGAAATGGACAGGCTTGGAGAAAACTCGCTGGTTGAACGACCAGAGCACCCCGGTTCTGGACAACGGCACCTACCGCAAGGCGCTGAGAAACGGCTATTTCAAGCAGCGCCCCATGTTCACCAAGGTCACCTCAACGGGTGTCGTTTGGGCAGATGGACGACATGAAGCCGTTGATACTCTGCTGTTTGCCACTGGTTTTCGCCCCAATCTCCCCTTTCTCGAAGGCCTGCCCGTGATGGACGTAACCGGCAAGGTGATGCAGCGTGATGGAAGGGCCAGCCATGTACCCGGTTTGTACTTCGTAGGCCTGCCCAAACAGCGCAACTTCGCCTCGGCAACCCTCCGGGGGGTTGGGCCCGATACCGGGCACTTGCTCCCTCACCTGCTTCACCACCTGGCAGACCTGAGCGGCAGATAACAGTGGTCAGTTTTGCTTGGCCACTCCCCTCCATCTGCATAGCGGGCCTCAATCACTGAATACCAGTGAGTCAAGGACACCTTGCCCGCTATGAACGCCTCCTTCTGTCGATCCGGCTGATTTGCTACGAAGCAGGTATCCAGCAAAGCTCGGCTCGGCGCAACCAGGATTGCCATCTATCTGAATGGTGAACATGCCAAGTTCACTGATCAAATCCGTCACCCGATGCAGCTCTCCTTTGCGTACTATCCAGGCAGGTATCGGTCTAGGAACAGGATGTAATCGGCCCATCAGTGACCAAGCCTGATATTGCCGGGGCTCCAGTGTTTCTAATTTTGCCAGGATGTCTGCCCCAAACAGACAATGCCCACCCCCTTCACCCTGATTTTTAAGCACCCAACTATCGGCGGGCGCAGCTTCTATAAAGTGTGCGCTGTCAGGGGTAACAGGGTGCATCTCCCCCAGAACACCTTTCACTGTGTCAGCCTCTTGCAGGGTCAAGCCAAATGCAGCGAATCCCTCTTCTCCCAAACGCGACAGCAGCATTTGTACTCGCTTGCTGGTCGCCAATTGCTGGGCGACCGTGGCATTGACGGCGACTCTATGTCGCTCAATCACCACACGGGTCGCCATCAGCGCCTGGCAACATCTCTGCTCTTTGAGGTCTGTCGCCTCATAATCTGAATATTGGTATCCGGCCCGCAGGTAGACGGTATCGAGGGGGCCGACACCATTGAGGGTCAATCTGTTGTTGGCGCCCGTGCTCAGTCGATTATGCAGTTCACGAAAGGTTCTGCGCTGGGTCTCAATCCCTCTGCGCTGGAGTGCCAGCTCAAGCAGGTGTTGATCAAACACATTGTTTTCATGCTCCTGCACAATCATCAGAAACCTTGCCGGGCCGGGGTCGCCAAACTCACGCTTGATCTTGAAGGTGGCCTCGGCAATACCTGCTGACAATCCTTCAATGGCATGATTACTGACAAGTTCACCCATTGCCTGATGCGGCTCTTGCATGTACGCAGCAGGCCATTGCCGTTGCAGATAGTGGTGCAGTTCATGTATTCGCTGACCAAATGGCCCCATACCAGCGGCGATGCCATTGAACTCGACCAGCTTGTGGCCATCTCGTTTGTCGTCCATAAAGTCGCTGCGCATGATGAGCAATGGCAGCCGGGGTAGCTTGGTGGCTGATGAGTGTATCTGTTGATGCATGCTGAGCAGGGCTGAAAAGAAGGGATCGCCCGCCGTAATGGGATGAATGGCATCATATAAAAAGCCATGATCCTCTGAGACGGCATAAATCACTTTGCTTAAGGTCTGTGCCGCACTTTTCAAATGCAGGTAGTCCCGTTGGCTGATTGGTGTCGGCGCCAGGGTAAATGGGGTATGCACGGCAGAATACAGCGACTCTTTAAAGGCGACACCGTGGGTTAATGCCCACTCGACTGCATCATCTTTGGCTTTCTGGATGTCAAAAGAACTCATCATACGATCCTGATTATTGACTCACGAACCTCAAGGCCTGGTTGCCCAGCCCTCATATCGCACAGCGATCTTCATATCCTCATCAGACGAGCGCAGCACGTCACGAGGAAGACGCGCAAGCAGCGAAAAGGATGCACTTCAATTTTCTGAACCACGTCAACCTGACCCAGGCATTGTCATATTCTCGTCATACTCCCCAGCGATGATTAATAAGAATTAATCAACCAACATGGATAGATGAACATGAAGAAAATCGTCGCTTCCGCCGCCCTGCTGGGCTTTAGTCTGCTTAGCACCGCCGCCTTTGCGAGCGAATTCAACCTGCCCGGTTTTGTGACCGAAGTGGAAGATGGGCGGCTATGGGTCTTTAAAGAAGGTTCGCCAGAGCTGGAAGAGTTCAAGCAACATGGCGAACCGGCAAAACAGTTCAGCAATATCGGGGCAGGCCCCAATGGCATGACCATTAAAGCAGCCAACCAAGAAACCTTGGATGAGTACCTGGCCGAAGCCAAGAAAAAATAAAGAAAAGGCCAAGGTGAACACCTTGGCCTTTTTGCTGAACATGGGTCATGGCTTACTTCGCAGCCGGAGTGAAGCAACACACCCGACCCGTCTCATCCAGCCTGACCTGACAGTCCAGAGAAAGCTGCTGACGCAAGCGTTGCCTGGCTCGCAATAAACGCGACTTGGTGGCGGTGAGGGTCAAGCCGTATTGGGCGGCATAATCCGCCTGCTTCATCCCCTCCAAATCGCAGTGTCCGAGAATATCCCGGTCAGCCTGGGCCAGCTTCTCCAGCACTCTGGGCAAACAGCCAGCAAGCGAATCCACTGCATCAAGCTCACTCTGCTGCATGACCAGCTCGTCATGTAGTTGAAACATCGGGCGTTGTCGCCGGCTTCTATCAATCACCAGATGTCTGGCGACTTCAAACAGCCAAGCTCTGGCATTCTCAATGGCGCAGAACTTGCCCTGCTGGCGGATTGCTCGCAAGAAGGTCTCTTGTAGCAGATCATCTGCATCCATCGGGCTGCCAGATTGCTTGAGCAGCCACCCATAGATCTCATGTTCGTGCTGCTGCCATGCGGTCATCAAGCAAGGTGGTGCGCCGGTTGGTTGGGTCACTTGATGCGTTTTCCTTGGGCATCCACCACCTGCTCCCCATCCTCCTTGGTGAAGGCCCCTTGCTGTGGGTTCAGCAGGATATCCAACACCACCTCTGACGGACGGCACAGCTTGGTGCCAAGCGGGGTCACCACTATGGGACGGTTGATCAGGATGGGATGAGCCAGCATGGCATCGATCAGCTGGTCGTCGCTGAATCTCTCCTCGGCCAGTCCAAGCGCCTCAAAAGGCGGCACATTTTTGCGCAACAGGTCGCGCACCGATATCCCCATGGCGGCAATAAGCGCGACCAGGATCTCGCGGCTCGGCGGCGTCTCCAGATAGTGGATGACGGTCGGCTCAACCCCTGAGTTGCGGATAAGTGCCAGCGTATTGCGAGAGGTGCCACAGGCCGGGTTGTGGTAAATGGTGATCTTGGGGTCACTCATGCTTGCGCCTCCGCTTTGCCATAGTTGCGCTTCATGCGCAGGGCCACGTTGACCAGGGCGATCAGCACGGGCACTTCAACCAGCGGGCCTATCACACCGGCGAAGGCCTGATCCGAGTTCAGGCCGAATACCGCGATGGAGACCGCGATGGCCAGCTCGAAGTTGTTGCCGGTCGCAGTAAAGGCGATGGAGGCGTTCTTGTCATAGGGAATACCCAGCTTCTTGCCCACCAGGAAGCTGGTAAAGAACATCAGCACGAAATAGACCACCAGCGGGATAGCAACGCGAACCACATCCATGGGCAGCTCAACTATCATCTCCCCCTTGAGGCTGAACATCAGCACGATTGTGGCCAGCAAGGCGATCAGGGTAATGGGGGAGATGGCCGGGATGAAGCGCTCGGTGTACCACTTTTCTCCTTTAGCCTTGACCAGATAGTGACGGCTCAAAAAGCCTGCCAGGAAGGGGATGCCGAGATAGATGAGCACGCTTTCGGCGATATCCAGCATGGTGATATCCACTGCGAAACCCTGCAAACCGAACAGCGGCGGCAGCACGGTAATGAACAGCCAGGCCATGAAGCTATAGGTGAGGATCTGGAAACCGCTGTTGAGGGCCACCAGACCCGCGCCGTATTCCTTGTTGCCGCCACCGAGGTCGTTCCATACCAACACCATGGCGATACAACGAGCCAGGCCAATCAAGATAAGACCAACCATGTAGTCGGGGTAATCATGCAAGAATGTCAGGGCGATCACGAACATCAGGATGGGGCCAACCAACCAGTTCATTACCAATGAGAGGGTAATCGCCTGACGGTCGCGTGTCATGGCGCCCATGGTGCCGTAGTTCACCTTGGCGAGCGGCGGATACATCATCAGGATGAGGCCTATGGCCAGCGGGATATTGGTGGTGCCGACCGACATCGCCTCGTTCCACTGAGCCACCTGGGGGAACAGGTAACCAATTCCCACCCCGATGGCCATGGCGACGAAGATCCAGAGGGTGAGATTGCGGTCGAGAAAACTCATTTTTTTGCTGACGGGCAGATCGCAGCAGGCTGTTGTACTCATCACGAGACTCCATGAGGGTTGGATGAAGTGGAAGGCTGATGGCGTGGCAAACCAATGGAGATAAACGCCGCCAGCAGGATAAAGAGGGTGGAGATCCAGAGGCAGGCCTCGAGACCATAGAGCTGGAACACCAGCCCGGAGAGAAGGGTGCCGAGCAGGCGCCCCAGGGCATTGGCCATGTAGTAGAAACCCACATCCAGCGATACCCCATCTGCACCGGCATAGCTGACGATGAGGTAGCTGTGCAGGGAGGAGTTGATGGCAAACAGAGCGCCAAACACCATCAAGCCGCCCACCAGGCTGATGGCCGGATGCACCTCATAGTGGAGCGCCAGGGCAATCAGGGCCGGGGTCAGTGCCAACACTAGCGCCCAACGCATCGCAGCCTTGCCATCGGGTACACGTCCCTCTCGCTTGCCGGTAAAGCGGGGCGCCTGGGTCTGAACCACGCCATAAGCAATGATCCAGAGCGCCAGGAATCCCCCCACATACCAGTGATCCCAGCCAAAGCTGGAGGCGAGGTAGACAGGCAACGCCACCACAAACCAGACATCACGGGCACCAAACAGGAACAGACGGGCCGCCGACAGGTAATTGATGGCGCGGCTCTTGGAGAAGATTTCGCTGAACTTGGGCTTGTTCTTGGCTTTGCCGAGATCCCGTTTCAGGGTCAGCATGCTGACGCACCACACCAGCGCCAACGCCAGGGCCATGACCAGCACGGCCCCCTGAAACCCGAGCAGGGTCAACAGGGCGCCACCGAGGAAAAAGCCCATCCCTTTCAGGGCATTCTTCGAGCCGGTGAGGAGTGCCACCCACTTGTAGAGCTGACCCTGCGCCTCTCCCGGCACCAGCAACTTGATGGAGCTTTTGGCGCTCATCTTGTTGAGGTCTTTGGCTATCCCCGAAAGCGCCTGCGCCCCCATCACCCAGGGCACCGTCAGCCAGAGCGGTGGCACCAGCAACATGCCCAGTGCCAGCACCTGGAGGGCGAGGCCGATGTTCATGGTGCGGTTGAGCCCGAGGCGAGCCCCGAGCCAGCCCCCCACCAGATTGGTCACCACCCCGAAGATCTCGTAGAAGAGAAACAGGGAGGCGATGGCCAAGGGGCTGTAACCGAGCCCATGGAAATAGAGCACCACCAGCATGCGCAGGGCGCCATCGGTCAGGGTAAAGGCCCAGTAGTTGCCGGTCACCAGCAGATATTGGCGAGCCTCGGGGGAGAGTCGGGTCAGTGCCATGGCCGGGTTATCCTTGCGCCTTGTCCATCTGACCGACCATGCGCATCAGCTCGGCGGTGCGGTTGGCATAGCCCCACTCGTTGTCATACCAGGCGTAAATCTTCACCTGGGTGTCATTGATCACCATGGTGGAGAGCGCATCTATGGTGCAGGAGCGCGGATCCGTCTTGTAATCCACCGACACCAGGGGGCGCTCCTCATAGCCCATGATCCCCTCGAGCTCGTTCATCGCTGCCGCCTTGAGCAGGCCATTGACCTCGGCTTCGGTAGTGGGGCGGTTCACCTCGAACACGCAGTCGGTGAGGGAGGCGTTGGCCAGCGGCACCCGCACCGCATGACCGTTCAGCTTGCCCTTGAGCTCGGGGAAGATGTGGGTGATGGCGGTGGCGGAGCCCGTGGTGGTGGGGATCAGGCTCAGGCCGCAGGCCCGAGCACGGCGCAGATCCGCATGGGGGGCATCCAGAATGGTCTGGGTGTTGGTGATGTCGTGGATGGTGGTCATGGAGCCGTGCCTGATGCCGAGCTGCTCGTGGATCACCTTCACCACGGGCGCCAGGCAGTTGGTGGTGCAGGAGGCCGCCGTCACTATGGGGTGCTGCGCCTTGTCGTAGAGTTGGTGGTTGACCCCCATCACTACGTTGAGGACACCCTCTTCCTTGACCGGAGCTGTCACCACAACACGCTTCACCCCTTGCTCCAGATAAGCATTGAGCAGGGCCTTGGTTTTCATCTTGCCGGAAGCCTCGATCACCACATCACAGTCAGACCAGTCAGTCTGACCGATCTCTTTGTTGCGAGTGCAGAGGATACGATGGTTACCGATCACCATCTCGTCCCCATCGCTGCTGGCTTCATGATGCCAGCGGCCATGGACGGAATCGAAGGTGATGAGGTGTGCCAGCGAGGCGGCATCGCCAGCCGGGTCATTGATGCGCACAAACTCCACATCCGCCCAGTCGAAGGCGGCGCGAAATGAGAGACGGCCCATGCGGCCAAAACCGTTGATACCCACTTTGATAGTCATGCTGTTTTCCTTAACCGGCGAATGAGTAGTGGGTATTGAGGTAGTCAACGTGTGGTGTCAGGGTTAGCGCCTTGGGGCGCAGCCCTTGCACCAGCGACTTGACCTGTGTGGGGGCGTAGCCCGCCTCCAGCAGCAAGATGGCTGCCATCAGCCCGGTACGCCCCGAGCCACCACGGCAATGAATGGCCAGGGTCTGACCAGAGGCCAGGCGAGCCAGCAGCGCCGTCTTGTGGTTGGCAAAGGCAGCGGCAAAGGGCGCCTCGGGGGCGCAATCGTCCTCCACCGGCAGCTGGAACCAGGCCAGCCCCAGTGCATTGCACTCGGCGGGTAAGCTATCGGCCTTGAACTCGCTAAGCTCGGCATCGGGCATCATGGTGACTACCGCATCGGCCCCGGCGGCTTGCAGGGTCTTGAGGGAGGCTTGCAGGGAAGCCTCCTTGGTGCCAGGGCAGGGGGTGAAGATAAGGCGGGCGCCATTATCCAGGTTCAGGATGTCAAACGGGTGCATGATAAACAGCGGCTCCATGTCTCATTGAGAACGTTAGGTGGGTGAAGATAGGTTGATGGTACGCATCGCTTGTTGCAGCGAGATGCGATCCAGTTTGTTCAGTGGCAGGCTCAGAAAGATCCGCAGCCGGTTGCCGATTTCGTGATAAACCTTGTTGAACGCCGCCCATTGCGCCGCATCACTCTCTGTCACGGCAGCCGGGTCACTAAAGCCCCAATGGCCGGTGATGGGCTGCCCCGGCCATGCCGGGCACTGCTCTCCTGCCGCCTGGTCACATACCGTCAGGATAAAATCCATCTTGGGGGCATCTGGGCGGGCAAATTCTTCCCAGCCCTTACTGCGCAGGGTGCTGGTGTCTAGATTGTGTTGCGCCAGCAATTCAAGGGTCAGCGGGTGTATCTCCCCTTTCGGGGAGACGCCAGCACTAAACGCCTTGAAGTTGTCCTGACCGAGCCGGTTGAGCAGCGCCTCAGCCATGATGCTGCGGGCCGAATTGCCGGTGCAAAGGAAGAGCACATTGAACGGACGTTGCATCTCACATCTCCTTGTGGATGGGGTGACATAAATCTTGCAGCGCTTTCACTCCCACCGGTTCGACAGCTTGCAAGGGCACCACGGCATAACGCTTGGCATGCTTCTCCTTGACCGCTTCGATATGGGGCTGCTGGCGATACGCTCGCTGGGCCAGCAGCGGTGAGGTGACGCTGGCCGGGGCCAACATGTGATTGACAACCCAGGCCCATGGCTCGATACCGGCGCGGCGCAGGTCGGCTTGCAAGTTGGCCGCCTCCTGTACCGGGGTGGGCTCGGGCAGAGTGACGATCATCACCTTGGTCTGTTTCGGGTCTTGCAACTGCATCATGGGGGTGGTGAAGTGCATCCCTTTGCCACCCATCTGACGGGCGATCTCTCGGTGATAGGCACCAGTCGCATCGAGCAGCAACAGGGTATGGCCAGTGGGCGCCGTATCCATCACCACGAAGCGCTTGCCCGCCTCGCGAATGATCCTTGAGAAGGCCTGAAACACGGCGATCTCTTCGGTACAGGGGGAGCGTAAATCTTCCTCCAGCAGGGCGCGGCCCTGGGCATCCAGACTGGCCCCCTTGGTGGCCAGCACCTGGGCACGGTAACGCTCGGTCTCGGCGTGGGGATCGATGCGACTGACCTCCAGGCTGGGCAGTGCCCCAGCCAGGGTCTCTCCCAGATGGGCTGCGGGATCTGAGGTGGTCAGGTGAACCGGCAGGCCCCGGCTGGCGAGCTCTACCGCCACTGCCGCAGCCAGGGTCGTTTTACCCACACCGCCCTTGCCCATCAGCATGATGAGCCCGTGGCCATCGCTGGCCAATTCATCGACCAGTTGCTTCAATCCGGGGTGTGGTTCAGTGGTTGCGCTCTCAACCTCATCAGTCCCAGTGACAGGCGCTGCCCCCAGTAACTGGCGCAGGCTCTCCACCCCAACCAAATTGGTCGCCAACAGCGGCACTCTGTCTTGTGGCAAACTTGCCAGCAGCGCTGGCATATCAGCCATAGCCTGTTGTTCACGTTGCCATACGGCAGTTGCCAAGGGGTCATCAACCAGCTCGCTTTGCGGGAAGATGCCATTGATAACCAGCTGCTGATTGGCAAGACCGATGGTCGCCAGTTCGTCATGGGTACGCGCCACTTCCCGCAAGGTAGATGCTTGCGCCCGGGCGACCAGAATCAGCCGCGTTTTTCCGGCATCAGAGAGAGCTGCAACGGCCTCAGCATATTGACTGCGCTGTTTTTCCAGTCCAGCCAATGGCCCCAGACAGGAAGCATCGCCCTTGCCTTGCTCCAAAAACTCGCTCCATGCCCCTGGCAATTGCAATAGACGGATAGTGTGGCCGGTCGGTGCCGTATCGAACACGATGTGGTCGTATTCCCCCACCAGGCTGCTGTCGGTCAAGAGAGCAGTGAACTCGTCAAAGGCGGCGATCTCTGTGGTGCAGGCACCGGAGAGCTGTTCTTCAATACTGCGTACCACGCTTTCGGGCAGCTTGCCGCGCACCGGGCCAACGATACGTTCGCGATAGGCTTGCGCGGCGGCTTGCGGATCAATCTCCAGTGCTGATAACCCATCGACTTGCGGGATCCTGGTGATCTGGTTCCCTATCTGGGTGTCGAACACTTGGCCTACGTTTGAAGCCGGATCTGTGCTGACCAGCAGTACCCGTTTGCCACTGTCACACAAGGCAACCGCACTGGCACAGGCCAGCGATGTTTTACCCACTCCACCTTTACCGGTGAAGAAGAGAAATGGGGGCGCATCATTGAGAAACGAGTAGTTCAGAAACGGGGACATGAGAGACTCCTATCAGGAAGAACGAGGCAATAAAGCAAACAGAGATCTTTCCAACCACACGATGGTGCTTAGCAGCAACCACTGCTACCGGAGCAGCATCCACTCTTGACGATCCCTTTGATGGCACCGGCTTTATTGGACTCAGCTTCTGGCTGTTCAACGTCGGCACCATCGCTTTCTGGTGCTTTCGGCAACTCCAGTCCTGCATAGCGGATCAGTTCAGCGCGGCTGGGATAGCGACCGGTGAGTACCACCTGACCATCAACCAGCGTCACCGGTAATCCTTCTTCCCCACTCAGTTCCAGGAAGGAAGCTACTGCCGGGGTTTCAGCGAAGACCAGGGGCTGTTGTGCCAGGTTGAATCGGTATAGAGAGCCGCCCTGTTGCTTGAGCCACTCGGCATCACCAGCAAAGATCACCAGATTTTGGTCAACATCTGCGCCACATACACCGCTGGAACAGCACAGGGCCGGGTCGAATACCTGTATCAGTCTCATGATTTCTTCCTCACTTAATCTCGGTGGCAATCGCATTCAGAGCTGCTTTTAGCCCCTCGCGATCATTGGAAAAACGGGATACATCCTGTGACAAGAGGGCTTCGATACGCTTTCTCAGCGTCGAGTATGCAAAGTGAAAGGCGAGCGCTATCTGCTCCTCGCTGCCAGCCACATGGGCGGGGTCATCTACGCCCCAGTGGGCTCGCAATACAGGCCCCAAATAGACAGGACAGGTTTCATTGGCCGCGTTACCACACACGCTGATCACAACATCGGGCGTCACGGGCAGCTCATGCCAGGATTTGCTGTGCAATCCGCTGATGTCGATACCTTCACGGGTCAATAACGCCAGTGAACGGGGATGCACCTCACCGGTTGGTTGACTACCGGCACTCATGGCATGCCAACCGGTTGGAGCCAGGTGGTTAAAGGTCGCCTCTGCCAGAATGGAACGGCAAGAGTTGCCTGTGCATAGGAACAAGATATTCATGATGAGCAACTTTCCTTGTTGGTGCAGGTATGAACGGGGGGGAGCACCTCAGGGGTACAATTGGCCGCGCTGCGCATATCCGAGCACTGCTCTGGATTGCCATAGCAGCACTCTTCGGTGAGGTAACCGATCAAGTCGAGCATCAGGGGAATATTGGCGCGGTAACGCAAGAAACGGCCCTCTTGCTCCACCGAGACAAGGCCTGCATACAGCATGGCTTTCAGATGGAATGAAAGAGTGTTCGGGGCGACATCCAGTTCACTGGCAAGCTGGCCAGCGACCATACCCTCCAGTCCTGCCTTGACCAGCAGACGCCATACATCGAGGCGGATACCGGATGCGAGAGACTCGAAGACTTTAGTGGCTGTATCTTTATTCATTTGAACCTCTTCATTCATTTCATGAGTACAACTATACAAGAATAATTGAAATGATCAACCCACCCAAACCTTGCTGTTGATTTATTTAGGTACAGTTACTGTTTACACAACACTCTTCACGGAAAAACGCAATGATCTCTTCCAGCACTTCGTATTGAGAGACGCACAGCAGGGTACGGCTCTCCCGGTTCTGCGTGACCAGGCCAACCGAGACCAGCGCGGCAATGTGGTGGCTTAGGGTCGATGCGGGAATGGCGAGCTGTTTTTGCAAGTCTCCAACAGGCAGGCCTTGCTCTCCCGCTTTGACCAAATGCTTGAAAATGAACAAACGAGTCGGGTGACCCAGCTCTTTCAATGCCTTAGCAACCTCTTCCAATTGCATAGATCACTCCTCTCGATGACGCATATTTCGATAATACCAGAAATATCTTGACCACCTCAATGATTCCATTATTTTAGAAATATAGTAAACCAAAGAGGACATGAAGATGAATGACTGGTTAACCATGCTGACAGATGCATCTCAGATGTTTTTGTTCCTGGCTTTCGAGCTTTCTGTGCTGTTTCTGGTGATCAGTGCTGGGGTCAGCTTGATCCGCCAGAAGATCCCCGATGCCAAAATCCAAGCCATGCTGGGAGCACGAAAAGGCAGAGGCTATTTGATTTCTGCCGTACTGGGGGCATTGACCCCATTTTGCAGTTGCTCAACCATCCCCATGCTGCGCGGACTCTTGTCTGCCAAAGCTGGTTTTGGGCCAACCCTGACTTTCCTGTTTGTCTCGCCGCTGCTCAACCCGATCATCGTCGGCCTGATGTGGGCCACCTTCGGCTGGAAGGTGACGATGTTGTATGCCGTGATTGCAGCGGGAGTTTCTGTACTGGCGAGTATGCTGCTGGACATGCTGGGGTTTGAGCGTCATGTCATTGACCCCAAAGAGGCCAAGCAAAGCAGCTGTGGCACCGGTTGTGGCACTACGACACAAGAACCTGCAAGTGTGAGTGCAACAGCTTGCTGCTCAAGCAATGCTATCAAGTCCGTCAAACCGCTAAAGGCCCAGGCATCTTGCTGTACTGCGCAACCCGATGAGGCCGCGCCAACTGTCTCTTGCTGCGCAGATGGCACTGCGGCACTGACCCAGGCCCCAGTCATTCCCACTGCCTTCGCCAAAGCGCGTATCGATGCCTGGCAACAATTCAAAGAAGTGCTGCCTTACTTGTTGCTGGGGGTGCTGATAGGGTCATTTATCTATGGTTTCATCCCCGCCGAGTGGATAGCGGCCCACGCCGGGGTAGACAACCCGCTGGCGATCCCATTCAGCGCAGTTGTGGGTATTCCACTCTATATCCGGGCAGAAGCCGTTATCCCTCTGGCATCGGTATTGCTGGGCAAAGGAATGGGTATGGGGGCGGTGATGGCACTGATTATCGGTAGTGCGGGGGCCAGCCTGACCGAGGTGATCCTGCTCAAGTCGATGTTCAGAACACCTATGATTGTGGCGTTCCTGACCGTAATACTGGGGATGGCCGTCATGATGGGCTACCTGACCCAACTGCTGTTTGCATAAATGACAAAGGGCCCTCTGAAACAGAAGGCCCTTTTTTACACGGGAAAATTACTTGGCTATTGATGAGCGGGTGTTGATGAACAACCCCATCAGCTGGAACAACAACGCAGCCATTGAAATCCCCAAGACCAGAATACCGATCTCGGCCAGGTTAGGAACATAGTGTTGTACAGCACCAAACCAAGTCGATTTTGGCCCAAGAGACACTAACTGTCCGCTGGTCACAAAGGCAACCTCAGCCAGGAAAGACCAGAGCAAGGTCACCAGCATGGCCACTTTCACATTCATGAATGACAGCGCCAAGGCAATGATAAAACCGAGTGGCAGCCAGCCCTGTACCCACATACCGTTTCCCACTCCGCTGTTTCTGATGCTGTAAACCCAGAGTACAGAGAGCAGGATAATCTGGGCTATCACTGCTAGCCGCCAAATACCCCATAAGCGTGGATTGAATGCGCGGGTTACTTGCAGCAAGCCGATAATGGAGACCCCGCTGACCATGGCGCAGACAAGGGTAAACAGCGCTGACTGTGCCCCTGAAAAAGCCGCTCTAGCAACGACAGTACCAAATACCGATCCCAATGTGAGGGAGGCCAGACAAGCAATGATCAAGGTGCTCCAAGCCAGTACACTGCCTTTTGCAAGGTGTATACCCTTCCATTCAGCCAAGAACTTGAACAACAACAACACCAGCTCAATGGAATAGAGTGTTCCCATCCACCAGATCGGGGACATCACATTCGGGGACAAGACCAACCAGATAATGCTAAAGGGTGACCCCATCTCCGTCGCCAGTGCGGTGAAGGCTCCCAGCAACAGGGCTATGGCGGTGAGCAGCAACTGCCTCTTGTTCTGTTTCAGCCAGTCATCATCCAATATCTCAGCCAACGCGAGCAAGATGGATGCCCCCGTGCTCATCAATGCCAGAAAAATGTAGGTGATCAGCGGCAGCGTCCAGATCATGCTGTCGTTGGTTTTGAATGAAGAGTGGAAAAACCACTCTTCAATAGCGAAAAAACCACCGAAAAGACAGCCAGCCACCGCCAGTAACAGGGTAATCCTGGATGTATTAGTCATAGCGCCTCCCTATACCCGGCGGGTTGGTGTGTATTGTCTGATATAGAAAACCTTGGCCTGAGTGCCTAACTCAGCTCTCAACGGTTTGCCATCAAATTGGCGGATCAGGACAGATACCTCACTGTTAGGGTCATCCAAATCGCCCACAACCCGAGCATGTGACGGACAGGCATCGACACAAGCAGGATTGAGCCCCACTTTCAAACGGTGGTCACAGAAGGTGCATTTCTCCACCTTGCCGCGATGCCGCAATACTGGATAGGTGTTGCCACGCTCGGGGTTACTGTTGGGACATCCCTCACCTCCAGATGCTTCCAGCATGGTCTTGGGGGTGTAGGTGCCAGCAGGCAACACCCCATCTAGCCGCTGCCACTCTTCGTGGGGATTATTCCAGTTGAAGCTGATGACACCGTATGGGCAATTCACCATGCAGGCCTTGCAGCCAATACACTTGTCGGGGTCGTGGAGTGTCAGTCCCCCTTCGCCCTTATGCATGGCTTTGGTGGGGCAACCGTTGACGCAGGGCGCATTGTCACAGTGGTTGCACATGGTGGAGATGTACTCAAATCTCACATCAGGGAAGACCCCTTGGGACTTGATGATCTTGTCGCACCAGTTTATATCGGGTGTGGTGTTGTTTTCCGCTTTGCAAGCGAAGACACAGCCACTGCAACCAACACATTTCTGTTGGTCAATTACCATTCCATAACGCATTGACTTGTCTCCTTACCTACACCTTCTCAACCCGGACACCAATCGCCCCGTAATATGCAGCAGACCCCGACAAATGCTCGTGAGCTGGCGGTAGGATGTCGTTGTTATTGCCACCTCGTGGCAGCTTGCCAAATTCCAATGCGGCAGTTCGTCCATAGGCCCAGTGCCCTTGACCAAAGGCCTTGGCAACCGTGCCTGGCCGGACACCCTCAAACAATGTCGCTTCACAGGTAATGCTGCCCTGTACGGTGGTGAGTTTGACGAGATCTCCCTCGCTCAACCCCAATGACTTGGCATCAAGCGGGTTGATCTTCACCACGTCTTTATTTTTCTTCTCCCCTGGATCCAAATCCCGGTTGCGCTGATACCAGGTGGTATTTGCCGAACGGCCTTCCCGGTTCAGGCGCGACTTGTGATCGACAAACAACATGGGATAGGTCTCGACATCGCCGAATCGGAATGGCGGCTCGTAGTGGGGAACATAGGCAAGTTCACCTTCGGCGGTGTAGTGACACGCATTCATCACGTCATTGACTGACTTGCCATGCTTACTGGCATGAGCTTCCAGTGCGACTTTTAGGGTTTCGCTGTAGAACTCGAACTTGTGAGTTGCTGTTTTCATCTTGCTCCAGCGAGATTCGAAAGAGTACGGCGATGAGTTCCAGACACCGATCTTCTTGAAGTGCTCCCAGCCGTCAAAGCGATCACCATTGGTATATTGCGCAGGATCCCACAGCGGTTGCGTCATCAACTTGGTGGCAAACAACCCCAGCTCTGCGTGATTGGCGGGGCTCTTTCCGGTTTCAGGGTCTTTGAATTGCTCCTGGAAATAGCGCAGCGGGGCATCATAGCCACGCTTGGCCAGAGCCTCTGCTAACAGCCAAGGAAGGCCAGTCTCATCCCCAATGTCATTGCCGAGCGAAGTAACTAGCGGTGTTGTGATTGAAACCTGAGAGTGGCGGTTACCCGAGGTGCTCTGAATGCCCCATCGTTCAAACATGAAATGGGGAGCGGGTAACAGCAGGTCGGAGAACCAGCTGAATTCGCTGACGTGGGTCGAAACGTGAGCCACGAAGGGGACTTTCGCCAGCGCCTTTTCCCAACGACCGGCACCGGGGGCCGAGAAGGCAAAGTTATTGAAATAGCCCAGTAATACCTTGGGAAGGTAGGGGTCTTCTTCCAGAATGCTGTCTGCCACCACGTTGGTCATGACACCGGCACCACTCTCCCCTTTTTTCAATGCGGGCCATTCCAAGCGACCCACTCTGTCGATCTTCTCCTTCTTGAGGCCATGCTTGGCGATCTCATCCGCATACTCTTTGCCAGACGCAAAATCAGTCAGGAAGGTCTTGTTGTATTGCAGGACTCCACCTTTGCTATCAACGGCGCCGAGCAAGCCATTCAATGCGTGGCAGGCAAGCCCAATGTAAGCACCGCGTTGTTGCATCTGGATGCCTCTGGAGCGCCAAATCTGGACTCTGGGAGCCGCATCCCCAAGCTTGTGCGCCAACCGCCGAATCTTCTCAACGGGGATACCGCATATGGGGGCTGCCCACTCGGGAGTCCGATCTTTAAGTTCCAGATTCCACCATTGCACCAGACCATGGGTATGACGCTCGGCGAAGAGCTCTGCGCTCACCGGCTGCCCGGTGACAAAGCGTTGCTCAGGGTCGGTGAAGTCACCGACGAATGGCTTATGCCAGAGGCCTTCGGTCAAGATCATATGGGCCAGTGCCAATGCAAGGGCGCCATCTTGTCCTGGAATAACGGGCAGCCACTCATCCGCTTTGGCAGCAGAGGATGAATAACGAGGGTCTACAATGGCAACCTGAGCCTTGTCCAGCATGTCTCCCCAGGCAGAGCTGTAGTATGAGACCTGACGATTGGCGCTGAGCGGATCGACACCGAAGGAAAGGATATAGCGGGTGTCTTGGATGTCGTATTGGCGATATCCCCAGTCCCCTTCGGTAAAGAAACTGGAGAACTTGTCGGCTTCTGCGCAGAGGGAGCTATGGGTGATCGCGTTGGGTGATCCCAGCACTGCGGTAAAGTTCTTGATCAAGACATCGCTCAATTCCGAGTAACGGCCCCGCAATGCAACATAGCGATGGGTTTCATCATTGGCCCTTAACTCCATCAACTTGTCAGCGATGAGGTTGATCGCCTCTGGCCAAGAGATGGGCTTGAAGCCAGGGTCTATGCCCCGACCTTTCTGGGGGTTGGTACGTAGTAGCGGAGTCTTGAGCCTGTCGGCATCATAGAGTTCTTGCAGGGCGAGGTATTGTCTTGGGCAGCTGGATTTACCATGCACCTTGGAGTGCTCATTGCCCCTGATATGCAGTGCTCTGCCATCGAGCATATAAACCTGCTTGGCACAAAATGAGGTGCAGCCATTACAGGTTGACGGCAGCCATTCCCCCTCACCGGGTCGATACACCATGCCAGCCTTGGCCATCGCCATGGTAATGGCATTGGGAGTGAAAATTGACGAGGCAGCTAAAGCGCTGGCACCGAGTAAAAAGCCTCGTCTGGAAATTAAAAATTCATGTTTGTGAGCCGACATAGCATCAACCATCCATTGTGTCCCTAGATGATTAGCTTTGCAGGCATTCAAGAAATACGCATTTGACCAATATCAAGCAATGTTAACAATCCTTTATTCGTTGTTTAATTCTTGCTGCGTATCAAATAAATCCAGTTAGGGCTGTGATCTACATCACCTTCAATACTAACGAAGAGGCACTGGGATCACAAAAGTAAGTAAATAAGAACCATTTCTAGTTATATGGCTGACTTGATGTCAACGCTCTCTGTATGGAGATGGTATTTACCTGACAGGTGCCCACAAAAGGGAGTGTTGATTCGGCTTCAAACCGGATAATAAAACCATATCCCTACCGTGTTATCTGGAATCACCATATGTTCACCCAGTAGACTCTGCCTACTCGTGCTCACCAAAAAGCTTAATAACGTCAGCAACACACTAATCGGTTACAGCCGTCAAATCATAACTATGGGGCCAATGGCTAGCTCGACAGGTTACTTGGTTGCAAAGGGGTATCGATTACCCCCTCCCTGGCTAACTTATGGCGCTTTAGGGAGGGGAAGGAGCGGACTGGTAATCAGGGAAGGGAGATGAATACGGCACGTTGAAAAGGGTCTGACCTTGATACTAAAGGAAGGGCGCACGAAAGTAGCGTAAATAAGACACTGGTTTGAGGCTGGTGTCAGAGGATAACTAGCTCTGTACATATAAACTTACTCATCGTTACTTGGCGCTCTACTGAAAAGCATAAAAAAACAGCCCGTATATTGCAGGCTGTCCTTTAATTAATATTGGTATAGAAGCCCTGTTATATTGCTACAGGAGCCTTAATATGAGGATGCGGGTCATACCCAACAATCTCAAAGTCCTCAAACTTATAGTCGTATATTGAATCGGGTTTACGCAGAATTTTCAGCTCCGGCAACCCTCTCGGCTCACGAGACAGCTGTTCTTTAATCTGCTCAAAATGATTCGAGTAAGCATGAACATCACCGAAAGAGATAATTATTTCATGTGGTGTAAGATCACACTGCTGTGCCAGCATATGTGTTAATAAAGCGAGCGAGCTTTGGTTATAAGCATAGCCCAAAAATATGTCACTGCTGCGTAAAAACAATTGTGCTGACAACTTTCCATCTGCTACATAGAATTGATATAGCAGGTGGCAAGGAGGTAAAGCCATTTTACCATTACGCACGTTATCTTGCGGGCTTACTGATTCGTCTGGCAGATACTCAACATTCCAGCCATGGAATAGGATCCGCCTGCTATTGGGATTGTTTTTGAGGGCATTAACAACATAATCGATTTGGTTAATTGCACCACCATCTTTAGTCGGCCAAGCAGTCCACTGATTGCCATAAATTGGCCCCAGATCACCAGTTTCTGTTGCCCATTCATCCCAAATCTTTACGCCATTCTCATTTAGCCAACGAGTATTGGTGTCGCCACTTAAGAACCAAATTAACTCATTGGCAATGCTCTTAAAATGGAGCTTTTTGGTTGTCAGCAGAGGGAAACCATCAGCGAGGTTATGTCGAATTTGACGCCCAAATACTGATTTTACACCTGTGCCAGTCCGGTCACCTTTAACCGTCCCGCTATCCATAATATCTTGCAAAAGCTCCAAATATGCTTTCATTTTTCATTCACCATATTTAATAAGTCTGTAATTCTTGCAATTTCAGCATTGGCTTTTTCAAGCTCGACTTGCAACTTGTCAACTTGATCCATATAGAAATTCCTTGATTTCGACATGGTAACAAACTGAACAGTCATAGACTCATATAACGACTTGAAATCGTTAGATTTGCCATACCAATACTGAATTTCTTTTAAACACTTGCTAATATTTTCCTTGAGTTCAACCGTTGGGTCAACCTCTATGACATTGTTTCTTTTTTCCTCAAGATCAGCCTTCCTGGCAGCTTTGATAGCAGCCACTCGCTCAAGAGGCCAGACCCGATTACGGATTGTGTTTCTGTGAACTGATGCAAGGATTGCAAGGGATGATATTGAACACTTTATAGAGCGGTCGTTCTGCATCTTGATTAGCGCTTCATTGATGCTCTCAGTTACATCATTGAACTCTTTATTATTCCTCTCATCATAGGCGGTCATTTAAACACCCCGAGATATTCCAGAACACCTTTAGCTTCATTAGCAGCTTCCACAGCCTGGCGATAATTAGTCTCTGATTCACCAAGACTCACTACTTTCATATTCTGCTCATAAACCTCACGCCACTTGGGGATATGTGCTTTTGTAATCACAGCTTGATGACAGCGATTAGGGTTACAGCGCAGGCTACCAATGCATGGGAGGCTTTGATCAAACTCTTCTACACGACCGCCATAGCACATACCAGTTCCTACATTGATAACTGCCATTCCCTGTTGGGCCATAGCCTCAAAGACCTCATCATTTGAATAACCAGCAGCTTGATAGCCTTCAAAAAGCTTCCTTAATCGTTTCTTATGAGCCTCTGCATTCACACCAGCAAACGTACCATTGGGGTCATACATTTCTTTTACGAGATGCACTTCTGCCTGGTGCCGAAGGTTGTTCTTTTCTGCTTTAATACCAGATAACATATCTCCAATATCACCATAGCACATTGTATCACTAGAAAACCCCTTATTAGAGGCGGCACCAACTGACTGAACAAGATTACCAAAATGCTTCAATTGATGAGAAATGAATGGGAGCCCTAATTCCACTTTATACATTTGATATGCCAAAGTGTGTCTCATCATATATGGGAAGAAATCAATGGCATTTAGTTCATCGCTGGTTAGAATTTCAGAAAAATAATTCTTAATTACTATGCACACACCTTTCTTGAGTGTTTTTGGTTCCTGACTAAATTTGAGTGTTTCACTTTTACTATAAATAAATGGATTATTTCTAATTCTAGTCAATACAACTAGAGCTGCCATTGCATCTTCTACAGCAGGAATTGCAACCCAAAGGTCATCAAACAGCCTTCGTGAAGTTGAACGATGTTTAAGCACAGTAGAACAAATGCATGGAATATCAAAGGAACTTGTGAGTGGTTTATCTACACGAATTTCTGTAAACTCACTTGGACGCATACCAGTGAACTGGGCAATAATGTAAATTGCTGCATCATGTACAAGCTTAGTGTAATTAAATATGTCTTCTGTGCCCCGCTCTGGACGCTGTAAATCTGCGGCCCTGACATCACCAACCAGCTCCGTATTGAGCTTGCCTCTAACAAGAGCTATGTCTGGATTTTTTTTGTAAAGACGCACACCAATATAATACTCAACATCTGAATCACTTATATCCATTACTGATGATGGCAAGTCATTTCGAAATAATTCAAGCTTTTTTTTAGCAGTTTTATCTTTTATTGGCAATCCCATCTTATGGAGGAAGTCGCTGATCAAGCAGCTTGATATAGTCACAACTTTATCAAATATTTCGTCAGGGATTATCTTTTCCCTATCATCTTCTTTTTTCTCAATTTGTGTAATAGATAGATGTTCGATTTTAGGTAAGAATGGGGGGTAAGAGTAAAGAGCATTTACAATTCGGTCGTGTGAAAACCACTCAAAAACCTGTTCAATGTGGTAGACTGTTGACTCTGCTTTTTGATAGCCAACACTGAACATTTTATAGTCTTGGTAGGTAATATCAATTAAAGAGCTATACTTCTCTCTACAGAATGCACTGCCATATTCTTCACCTGCCTTATTATAAAAGTAATCCATAAAATCTAACCATGACTTTACCATTGGTGTTATCGATTGCATGGATAGAGGTTTGCCTTTACTTTTTCGTGAATTTCGAGACAACTTTGGAAGCAATCTAATAAATATGATAGCAACTTTCATCTCTACCATTATAGATTCAGGGATATTTTCATATGCTGAGAAGCTAATTATCAGCCTACTTCTATCCATCGTTTTTGCAATTTTAACGTCTGCTGTATAGTCCCAAACCTTATCTTTAAACAAGGATTTTGATGTCACAGGAAAATTTAGCAAATTAAGAATGTTTATATTGTCATTTTTACTAGCTTCATTTTTATTGTCTGTGTATATTTGAGCAAGTAGTTGCTGCAAGTTACTTTTGAAAAAAACATTATCAACATGCTCAATATTCATAGAGATACACCATCGATCAAGATTGTAGATTCAATATTCAATGATAGCCGTTTAGCAACCTCTAATTCTTTAGCTGGAAATTCAGACCGCTCTCCTAATATAGATTCAAGTATATCTATATTATCCTGAATGACTCTTCCATGAGGCGTCAGCATCAACCTTGTATTACGGGCAACCTGAGTATAATCTCGATACAATGCGAATAAATCAGGAAGATGAGACCTTGTAATAATTACATTATTACAAGATAGGCATTTATTAAAGTTTGCACAAGCACTTCCACTCTTGTAGCTATTTAGGGACTTAATGAAATCGGGCGGATCAAATATATTTTTGCATCCACCTAATGGGGTTTTGTAAATCACTTCTTGTAAATTTTTTACGCTAACATTATCACCATTAGGTCTGTTTTTTAATTCGTAGCTGTTTTCATATATTTTGGTAAGTGCCGCATAAATTTTACTCCGAGACTGTTTATTAAAATCCATTCGGTCTAAATAAGCGAGAGTAACACCAATATTAGCATGTCCCATGATCATTTGTATTTCACGAAGGGGCACACCATTATCAATCAGCTCAGAAATAAATGAGGAACGAAAGCGAGTAGCGATGACCTCTACCTCCTCTCCATTTTCATTTATCAAATCATTGGAAAAATCCTTTAAACAATTCCACATCTGCCCCATTGTTGGAACTATAGGAGCATGCCACTCAGCATCATTGAATTTATTTCTAGCTGTGCTGTTACAAATAAAAAGTTTGTTCTTAACGTCATCACCAGCATTAACTCTAACGTGTTTAGTTATTGCTATAATTGTCTCAAAAATGTCTTTTACAACTTTAGCTTGCCCTATGGACAACCAAGTGATATCACAATTGAATATATCAAGGTGATATTCTTTGGCCCCCGTACTACGTTCTTTCCAATATCTAAGACACGGGCGGTTTGTTGCATCATGTGAAACCACAAAATCATCTATTTCGAGATCTATAATTGATGACGGATTCATCCCTGTGACTTGGAGCAGCTTAAGATAGAGAGGGATAAGCGCCTTCGCAGTTACTATACGCCCAGGTACATTCCATAGACCCCATAAATCACTAATGTTCCCATCATATATATTACGATTCTTTAGGCAAGTAAGTGCTCGTTTAAAAATACTTCTCGGATCAGCACCATGTGTATCCTTATAGCCATCAAAATAAAATGGTATTGAGTCACACTCATGATCGAACCAACTTTTTAATGATTCTAAAGTAATATTATCACTGACAATAATACTCCTTTTTCCGCTAGCATTGATAAAATCATGACACTTGACTGATTTCACATATGGTGTAAGCCAAGAGTTTTTTAACTCTACAATCTGTCTATCCAATTTCACTTGGATTAAATTACGTTCTTCTGGAGTATATGGCGTATAAGCCATTGCTTTATTTGAAGATGAGCCAATATCAAAGCCAGATGCATATATGAAAGACCGCCCTTTAAACTCTTCAAAGGCTACGAGCCGCTGCAAAGTCAAGTTTAAACAGCTGATGTATGTGTTTGCTTGTGCAGGAGATAGCGTCTTTCCAAGTAAAATATCTTCAATATACGATTTATAACGTAATGATATATAATCATTGACGCATTCAGCCAGTGATGATGCATGATTTATATTATTCGCTTCCAGATACTTAACAAAACTAGAATAAGTTGCCAAATAATTATTTATGGATGACTTTGCCGTTACTCGTTTAGAGGCCAAAGCAAAAAGAGCCATCAGCGGGTTCGTGTTCGCTATGTGACTTAAGGAATAGATACTCTCTGTAAATCCTTCATATTTTCTAGCAAAATTGAATATAGCCCAAGCACTTTCATCCTTAACAACCTTTTTCCTTTGCTTGGCTTTATCTGTATATGAGACGAATGATTCTTTATCAAAAAAGCCCTCAATGCTCATTTTTTCAAGAATCCAATCTAAAAAATCACTATATGCATTAGCTATTTCAGGATGCATATTAAGCTTTACTGCTAATGCTTTTGAACCATTTATTCTAAACTGTCTGGCTAGACTAGAACGTTCGAATGCAGAAACTGATATCCTGCCATTAATTATAGGAACTTGCTGTATCACATCAATATTCGATGATATGTATCGCCTTGCTTGTTCTAATCGTATTAAGAAATTACAAGCCAGCCCACTAAAACCATCTTTAATCACGCCAAGCTTTTCATACTCTTCATATATAGGTTTAAAATAACCCAAGGAATCCAATTTCCGGATATTTGTCGAATGGATTCCTGTTAACTTAGATAGCACAGTATCTGATAGGTTAAGAATGCTTCCTTTATTAACAAAGGAGACATTCAAAAGATAATCAACATCTGACGTAGCTCTTAATACCACAGGTTGTAAATGTGCGACTTGCTCGTCTAAGCTCATCCTTTTTTTTACATTCGTCTCAACTGATGAATTCATTTCTTATCTGCCAGTTTTATTTTTAATTTTGTCATATCCACAAGCAACTGCATTTTTTCAATGCGAGATTGTATTTCCCCATCCTTGTTAACAATAGAGTCATAAATATCATGTGGGATATTGGTATAACGCTCTGTGGTTTTAATAGATGTATGACCTAGAGATTTCTGGACGAATACAAGGCGATCTAAGAAGTCATGACCACGACCAGTATCCTGTAGAGTCAGATAGGCAAAGCTATGACGGAAAAGATGCGCATGGGCCTTTTTGGATAATGTTCCATTTTTTTCTGCACGTTTAGATATGCGAGTAATGAGAGCGGCGATGGACGCCTTAGTAAATGGGCGACCTTCCGTGTTAAAGAAAATTGGAGCAGTGTTTTGATCTGCGTATAGACGCTGGTATCGCTTGTATAAGGGGCTTGAGTGATAGGCTTTCAGGCGATCAAGTGTTGGTTTGGTGATGACTGTGTGACGCTCCTTAAGAGAGTCCTGCCGACCCTTCGAGCCATGTATGAGTAATGCTGCATAGCCTGCTTCTACAGCAGGTTTGTCAATGCCATCAGTGATGTAAGAGCCACTCACAAAGTTTTGGGCCTCTTGTACATCGCCATACGTCACGCGGGGGAGTTCACTGATCCGTACACCAGAATCCAGAAGGAATTGCAGGAGGGTGCGTTCACGCTCGTATGGCGTACAGAACATGAGGTTCTGTACATCACGTACAGATACGGCCTGGACTTGCTTGTTGTTGGGCTTACTAGTGATGGGGTCACTGGGGAAGGGGTTGTTTTCTATAGGATTCTTATGAAGCTTCTTGTCTGTGAAGTAGTCATAAAACGCCCTAATCGTCATCTCTCGATTGGTGACTGTCGATGCCTCCAATTTAAGATCATCAATTTGGTAACGAACCCAGCTTTCAAGTAATGAGAGATGGACATTAAGTAACTTTTCATCTAACGACCACTCATCACTCATGTGGTCATCAATGTACTCAAGGAAGTACCTCATGTTACGGGAGTATGTAACAACGGTTTGCTCGGAGATGCGGTGGTTATTGGCTTCGTGAGACAACCACTTACTTGGATACTCAACCACTTTGAACTGCTTGTCCAAGAACAAAACGCCATCAGTCTTCTGACCAACCCCAATCTCTATTGAGTCGATCTGCGAGCTAACTATCGGTTCATCCTTGTGTATGACCACATGCATAACACTGCTCCTAACATCGCTAGGAGCAGTCTAGACCTTCATTGTGCAAACAGCCAATGTTGACAATAAAATGTCTTTGTATTGACTCTTATCTATGCTGCTAGTTCGTACTGTGCAGAATTTGCTGTGTTGTCTAAAAGGAAGACGTCACAGCTGCGCTGGTAGAGCTGGCAGGAGAGCTTGCCATCCGCCACGTAGAACTGGAAAAAGGCGTGGCAAGGGGCCAGCGCCATCTTGTCCAGCTCACCCACGTTCCAGGCCGAGACGATGATGCGGCGTGAATCCGGGTTGTGCTTGACGTCCTCCACAGCCCGCTGGATCTGGTCGATGACGGCGCCATCGGCCGCCGGCCAGGAGCGCCACTGGGCACCGTAGACCGGGCCCAGATCGCCGTGCTCGTCGGCCCACTCATCCCAGATGCTGACGCCGTGTTCCTTCAGGTAGGCGGTATTGGTGTCGCCATTGAGGAACCAGAGCAGCTCGTGAATGATAGAGCGCAGGTGACACTTCTTGGTGGTGACCAGAGGGAAACCCTCGGCCAGGTTGAAGCGCATCTGATGGCCGAACAGAGATACGGTCCCGGTGCCGGTACGGTCGGACTTGACGGTGCCCTCATCCAGGATCTTCTGCATCAGATCGAGATAAGCCCTCATGACTTTGCCTCCTTCGCCACATTACCGAACAGCTGTGGCCGCTTGTAGGCGACCCAGATCATGATGGCACCGATGATGATCATCGGGGTAGAGAGGATCTGGCCCATGCTGATCTCCTGGAAGTAGAGACCGAGCTGGCTGTCCGGCTGGCGCACAAACTCCACCAGGAAGCGGAACAGGCCGTAGAACAGCAGGAACATGCCCGAGATGGCGCCTCGTGGCGGATTTTTACGCCAGAACAGGTTGAGGATGATGAACAGCACTACCCCTTCCAGGGCGAACTGATAGAGCTGGGAGGGATGGCGCGGCTCCGGGCCGGCTTCCGGGAAGATGATGGCCCAGGGCACGTCGGTCACCCGGCCCCACAACTCGCCATTCATGAAGTTGCCGATGCGACCCACCCCCAGCCCGAACGGGATCAGGGGTGCCACGAAGTCGGCCACGGTAAAGAAGTGGCGCTTGGTCTTGTGGGCAAACCAGCACATGGCCGTGATGACCCCGATCAAGCCACCGTGGAACGACATGCCGCCGGTCCAGATCTTGAACAGATAGAGGGGGTCTGCCAGGAAGAGATCGAAGTTATAGAACAGCACATAGCCAATGCGGCCGCCCAGGATCACCCCGAGGAAGCCGTAGAACAGCAGATCCGACACCTCTTCACGGGTCCAGCCGCTGTTCGGCGCATCGGCACGACGCCCCGCAAGCCACATGGCGAAGGCGAAACCAAACAGGTACATGAGACCATACCAGCGTACCGATAGTGGTCCCAAACTGAATGCTACGGGATCAATCTGCGAGAAAACCCAATATCCATCGTGCTGCATGTGCGGCCCCAATCATAAGAAAAGCCGCATTCTCCGATCATTCGTCAGCAGGAACAAGACTGAATATCAATCTGGCAGCTTGGCCTTGTGGCCGGCCCGCAGCAAACCGCCGAGGCCGTGCTCCTCCAGATAGCGAGCAAACAGGCCGCGCAGCACATGAGGGTTGTCGTGCTTGAGGCCATCGGCCAGTATCTTGGTCAATTCGCCGAGATGGGATTGGCGCAGCACGTATTTGATGCGGGAAATGTTGTGGGTATTCATGCTGAAGCGGCGATAGCCCATGGCCAGCAGCAACAGCACACCCACCGGATCCCCGGCCAGCTCGCCGCACACCGAGACCGGCTTCTGGTAGCGATGGGAGGCATCGACCAGCAGTTGCAGGGCGCGGATCACCGCCGGATGGAAGGCGTCGTAGATGTTGGCGACCCGGGCGTTGTTGCGATCCACCGCCAGCAAATACTGGGTCAGATCGTTGCTGCCCACCGACCAGAAATCGATGAGGGGGGCCATCTCCGGCAGGATATAGAGGGCGGAGGGCACCTCTATCATCACCCCGAGGCTGGGGTAACGGATCAATGCATTGCGGCTGGCCGCCTCTTCCGATACTTCCCGCCAGGCCTGATCCAGCAAGCGGCGGGAGGCTCGGATCTCGCCCACGCTGCTGATCATCGGCAGCATGATGGCCAGGTTGTCCAATCCCTCGCTCGCCCTCAGCATGGCCTTGAGCTGCACCAGGAAGAGCTCAGGGTGATCCAGGGTGAGCCGGATCCCCCGCCAGCCAAGGAAAGGATTTTCTTCGACGATGGGGAAATAAGGCAGTTGTTTATCCCCCCCCACATCCAGGGTGCGCATGCACACCGGCCGATCGCGATAGGTCTCCAGGATGCCTCGGTAGCGGGCAGTCTGCTCCCATTCTGAGGGGAAGCTGTCTTGCAGCATGAAGGGGATCTCGGTGCGATAGAGCCCGACCCCGTCCGCCAAATGGTTGAGGGATATCTCGGTGTCGGCACTGAGGCCGGCGTTCAGCAACAGCGACACCGGCGTGCCGTCGGCCGTCTCGGAGGGCAGGTTGTCGACGCTGCGCACCAGGGTATCGAGTTCCCGCTCCTCATTGAGCAGCTGCCGATACTCGGTCAGGATCACCTGATTGGGTTCGATGAAAAGATCGCCGCTGTAGCCATCGACCACCAGGGTGCGGCCACCGATATCGCCGAGCGGCAGATCCACCCCCATGATGGCGGCCACCCCCATGGCCCGTGCCAGGATGGCGGCATGGGAGTTGGTGCCGCCCTTGAGGGACACCACCCCGCTCAGAAACTCCCGCGGGATCTCGGCCAGTATGGTCGCAGTCACCTCATCGGCGACCAGTACCACGGGCTCCCCTACGGTGAGTTGTTCGGGCTCATCCTGCACCAGGCGGCTGATGAGCCGCTGGGCGATGTCCTTCACATCGGCGGAACGCTCCCGCAGGTAGGGATCCTTCATCCCCTTGAACTGCTCGATCAGGCGATCGCTGATGAGCTTGACCGCAGAGATCGCGGTCCAGTGCTCCTTGCTGACCTTGTTGCGGATCGGCTTGATGTAACCGGGATCGTTGAGCAGGTGCAGATAGATGTCGAAGATGGCGACCGAGTCCTGGCTGTAGCTCTCGCGAAAACGCAGCGCCAGGCTCTCCAGATCGTGGCGCACCTCTTCTACCGCGAGCTCGAGGCGCGCCAGCTGCTTGCCATGCTCTTCGTCTTTGCGCGGGGTGATGCTATTGAGCGCCTTGCGCGGACGCCACACCCAGGCCTTGGCGATGGCGATGCCGCTGGCGCCGGCAATGCCGCGCAGGGGCTTGCTCCAGTCAGTCTTCTGTAACCAGCCCTTGGCCTGGGCCTGGGCGATGCGGGCCGCCAGCTGCGCCGCCAGCGTGACCATGAAGGACTCTTCCCCCTCATCGAACAGCCGACTCTCTTTCTGTTGCACCACCAGGATGCCCACCACCTGGCGTTGATGCATGATGGGGGCGCCGAGGAAGGAGCGAAATGCCTCTTCGGCCACGTCGGGCAGGAACTTGAAGCTGGGGTGGGAAGGCGCATCGGCCAGGTTGATCAACTCTTCGCGCTGACCCACCAGACCGACGATGCCCTGCTCGAACGGCAGCGTGGCCTTGCCCACCGCCGACTCGGCCAGGCCATCGGTGGCCGCCAGTCGATAACGCCGCAGTTCGGGTTCGGCGACGTAAACGGAGCAGCAGTCGACCGTCATGGCGAGCCGGGTCTGGCTCACCAATGCCTGCAAGGCCTGCTCGAGGGTATTGGCCTCGGCCATGCTCTCGACGATGCGTCTGAGTTCCGTCAGCAACTAGTTGTGCTCCTTAGCGCGAGCGGTTACGCCGCCCATCCTTCCGATTAGCCTGCCCCGCCTGCACCAACACAGGCACCGGCATGGCCAGTGGGGCAAACTCCTTCATCACCCGGCGGTAGACTTCCCGCTTGAAGGAGACGACCTGACGAACCGGGTACCAGAAGCTGACCCAACGCCAATCATCGAATTCCGGGTGACCATGACAACCGAACTGGATCCTGGACTCTTTGCCCGGATCGAGTTGTAACAAAAACCATTTCTGCTTTTGGCCAATACAGACCGGTGAACTGTCCCAGCGAACGAGTCGTTTGGGTAAGCGGTACTTCAGCCAGTTGCGACTGATCGCCAAGATGGTCACGTCTTCGGGCTTGAGGCCTATCTCCTCGTATAGCTCACGATACATGGCCTGTTCCGGCGACTCACCATCATCAACCCCCCCCTGCGGAAACTGCCAGGAGTGCTGCCCATAGCGCTTAGCCCACAATACTTGTCCGTCACGGTTACAGATCACGATGCCGACATTGGGACGAAATCCGTCACCATCTATCACGTGATCACCTTATAAAGGCTGAATCTATAAAGAGATTGTTCCACATTCACCCCGTGGCGGCAAACAGGGACTGCAGTCAGCCACTCATGAATAACTTGCCATTTCAAGCTAAGTTATAAACAAACGTTAGGATCAGCCGCCATGAGTTGCCCACCCAGACTGTGCATAAGCCTGTGATCAAACGGGTATATACAGTAGTTTCATACCGGGGTACCAAATCATTCCTTATCATACCGCATTCGCCATTAAACAAAATATCCATTTAAATACATGTAGTTAATATTTAAATGCTGGATCAAGATCCATGTCTTTTGCCACCGAGGATCCTCCCCCCGGATTGTGAACAAGTTCGACTGCTCAAAGATCCATCACGGCTGATTTATCCACAAGCTTGGCGCATTATCTGCACCGATATGGCGGGAAAAATCGGTGCACTCTCACATTTTTTTCCGATGAAGGGGCCACTATGATCACTTTATGCCAGTTATCCAAGATTTCTGTGGATAACTATGTGCAACAGCCAGGTCAAACCCTTGGACAACTCGTTTCAACGAGGATCCTCCGCTCCCAACGGCTGGCATAAAAAGTCAAATTCCTTTAAAATCATCACCATAGATGATTATTGGCAATCACCTCTCCCCTGTGCACAGTTGGCCAGTGATCGGTTATAAAAACAGCGATCCTCAACGAAAATCAGACTTGCTAGACTCATTCATCTCACAGGAGCCCTTCATGCCCATCAGTCCCCAGTCAGAGCAAGAATTATTGGCACGTGCCTATGCCATGGCGGGGCTTCCCCTGGCCCAGCTGGCTGCCATCGCCGGGATCCCGGTGCCACGGGATCTGCGGCGGGACAAGGGCTGGATCGGCCAGTTGATCGAATGGCAGCTGGGCGCCAGCGCGGGCAGCAGGCCGGAGCAGGACTTCCCGGAATTGGGGATAGAGCTCAAGACGATCCCGGTGGATCCTCAGGGCAAGCCGCTGGAGACCACCTTCGTCTGCGTCGCGCCGCTGATCGGCGTCAGCGGCCAGCGCTGGGAAGAGTCGAACGTGTGCAACAAGCTCTCCCGGGTACTCTGGATCCCGGTGGAGGGCAGCCGCGAGATCCCGATCGGCGAGCGCCGGGTCGGCATGCCGCTGCTGTGGAGCCCAAGCGAGGAAGAAGATCGGTTGCTGCGTCAGGACTGGGAAGAGTTGATGGACATGATAGTGCTGGGGGAAGTGGAGCAGATCAGCGCCCGCCATGGCCAGGTGATGCAGCTAAGGCCCAAGGCGGCGAACAGCAAGGCCCTGACCCGCGCCATCGGCCGCAACGGCCAGCCGATCCAGACCCTGCCACGGGGCTTTTATCTCAAGATTGATTTCACCCATCGGCTGTTGCAACGCCACTTCGCCCTGCCCGTTTGATCTTCGCTATCAACATTCTTGTCATAAGGTGGTATAAAAATAACCAATGCCATTTTCTTCGCAGTCAGTGACAAGGAGGCCATATGCCGATAAACAAGCAGTTTCTCAAGTCGCGTCCCGAGGTCAAGGTGACCTTTGCAGTGGAAAAAGAGGCCGCAGGTGAGGCCGAACAGATCTTGCTACTGGGGGAGTTCAGCCAGTGGCAACCCATCGAACTCAAACGAATGAAGAACGGGGAGTTCAAGGCGACCCTCAATCTGCCCACCGATGGCCCCAGCCATTTTGAGTACTGTTACCAGTTGGTGCAGCCGGGGGGAGAGACCCATTACGACAACGACTGGGCGGCGGATGACTATGTGCCAGGCCCCTTCGGACGGGACAACTCGGTGGTGCGGGTCAGTCAGTAGGCGACGACCAGAACACTGGCGCGTCTGGCCGGCACCCGAATTGCGGACACAAAAAAGGCTCGCCATTGGCGAGCCTTTTCACTACCTGTCGAGCTTTTCGCCGACATATCGACACCAATTCGAATCGAATTAGTTGAGCTTCTCTTTGATACGAGCAGCTTTGCCGGACAGGTTGCGCAGGTAGTACAGTTTGGCGCGGCGAACATCACCACGACGCTTCAGTTCTACACTGTGGATCAGCGGAGAGTGAGTCTGGAATACGCGCTCAACACCTTCGCCGTTGGAGATCTTGCGAACGGTGAAAGCAGAGTGCAGACCGCGGTTACGCTTGGCAATGACGATGCCTTCGAAAGCCTGCAGACGCTCTTTACCACCTTCTTTAACACGAACTTGAACACGTACGGTGTCGCCCTGGGCAAATGCCGGGATGTCGGTACGCAGTTGCTCTTGTTCAAGCTGCTGAATAATCTTGCTCATTGTCTTTCCTTACCTAGGATAAACTGAAAACTCTACTTAGACGCAGTCACGCACTTCGCGGACATATTCGGCAAGAAGTGATTCTTGCTCGTCAGTCAGAGCTAGGTTGTTAATAAGTTCCGGCCTTCTCTGCCAGGTTCGTCCGAGCGATTGCTTGAGCCGCCAGCGCCGAATCACTTCGTGATTGCCGCTTGTCAGCGCCTCCGGCACCGCCAATCCATCCAACAACTCCGGCCGAGTGTAGTGGGGATGATCCAGCAGACCATCCGTGAAGGAGTCCTGCTCGGCACTGGCCTGATCACCCAGGACCCCTGGGACCAGACGCGAAACCGCATCGATCAGGGTCATGGCAGGCAACTCGCCACCACTTAACACGTAATCCCCGATAGACCACTCTTCGTCGACTTCGGTTTGTATCACGCGTTCATCGATACCTTCGTATCGACCGGCGACCAGAATCAATCTCTGATTCGTCGCCAACTCGGTCACGCCCGCTTGAGTCAGCTTGCGTCCCTGAGGAGAGAGATAGATGACTTTCGCCCCGTCTCCCGCCGCTTGCTTGGCTGCATGAATCGCATCACGCAGCGGCTGCACCATCATCAGCATTCCGGGCCCACCACCATAAGGACGATCATCGACCGTACGGTGTTTGTCGTGGGTGAAATCCCGAGGGTTCCAGCACTCAATCTGCAGCAGGCCACTCTTGACGGCCCGACCCGTTACCCCGTGCTCGGTAATGGCTCGGAACATTTCCGGGAAGAGGCTAATGACCCCAATCCACATAAGAAACCTCCGGCACCCGTGTTAGCGCGGGAAACTAGAAACCAGGATCCCAATCAACTTCGATTGTTCGAGCAGTCAGATCAATGTTCTTGATCACCTGCTCTTCCAGAAACGGAATCAACCGTTCCTTAGCACCAAAGGCATCTTTTACATTGGCCTCAACCACCAACACATCGTTGGAGCCGGTTTCCATCAATTCGGTCACCTTGCCCAGGTCGTACCCCTTGGTAGTCGATACCGAGCAACCAATCAGGTCACGCCAGTAGAACTCACCTTCGGGCAACGCAGGCAACAGATCGGCGGGTACGCCAATCTCGACATTGGTCAATGCCAGGGCATCCTCGCGCACATCGATACCATCGAGCTTGCAGATCAGACCCTTGTTGTGACGCTTCCAGGCCGAAACCTGAATCTCACGCCATACCCCGTTCTGATTGATCAGCCAGGGGTTGTAATCGAAAATCGCTTCGGCAACATCGGTGAAGGAGTTCACTTTAAGCCAGCCCTTGATGCCGTATACGGTACCCAGAGTGCCCAGAACTATAGGTTTTTCCACCTTAACTCCCTACCGTTTGACTGATTAAGCAGCTTTGGCAGCGTCTTTGATCAGCTTGGCAACGCGGTCAGAAACAGCGGCACCAGTAGCAACCCAATGCTCGATACGAGCCAGGTCCAGCTTCAGCTTTTCAGCGTTGCCGGTAGCAACCGGGTTGAAGAAACCAACACGTTCGATGAAACGACCGTCACGGGCGCAACGGCTGTCAGTAACTACTACCTGGTAAAACGGACGCTTTTTCGCGCCACCACGTTGTAAACGAATGGTTACCATATCGTCCTCATTAACATCTAATGAACAAGGCCCGCAAACACGCGGACCCTAGCTTAAAATAAGCCGCGTAATTCTACTTGGATTCGTAATAATTGCAACCAAACCAGCCATTTTTTGCGCAGGATGCATCATGAAAAAGGCCCACATCTTGTGGGCCCTTGCGCTGGTTGAATCACTCGGGATCAGAACGGGCCACGACCACCGCCACCGAATCCGGGTGGCAGCATGTTCTTCATCTGACCCATCATCTTGCGCATGCCACCCTTGCCGGACATCTTCTTCATCATGCGCTGCATCTCGGTGAACTGCTTGAGCAGCTTGTTCACGTCCTGCACCTGCATGCCGGAACCCGCTGCGATGCGGCGCTTGCGGGAGCCCTTGATGAGATCTGGATGAGCACGTTCCTTGGGCGTCATGGAGCTGATGATGGCCTCCATGCGCACGGTGAGCTTGTCGTCCATCTGATCCTTGACGTTATCCGGCAGGCCGGACATGCCGGGCAACTTGTCGAGCATGCCCATCATGCCGCCCATGTTGCGCATCTGCGCCAGTTGCTCGCGGAAGTCTTCCAGATCGAAGCCCTTGCCACTCTTGACCTTGTTGGCCAGCTTGGCGGCCTTCTCTTTATCGACGGTACGCTCCACCTCCTCAATGAGCGACAGCACGTCCCCCATGCCGAGGATGCGGGAAGCGAGACGGTCCGGGTGGAAGGGCTCCAGCGCGTCTGTCTTCTCGCCCATACCAATGAACTTGACCGGCTTGCCGGTGATGTGGCGCACGGACAGGGCGGCACCGCCGCGGGCGTCGCCGTCCGCCTTGGTGAGGATCACGCCGGTGAGCGGCAGCGCCTCGTTGAACGCCTTGGCGGTATTGGCCGCATCCTGGCCCGTCATGGCATCGACCACGAACAGGGTCTCGACCGGCTTGATGGTGGCGTGCAGATCCTGGATCTCCGCCATCATCTCGCCATCGACGTGCAAGCGACCGGCGGTATCGACGATCACCACGTCATAGAATTTCTTGCGCGCCTGATCGATGGCGGCGGTGGCGATCGCCACCGGCTTCTGGGTCACGTCGCTCGGGAAGAAGTCGACCCCGATGTCGCCGGCCAGGGTCTCCAACTGCTTGATCGCCGCGGGACGATAAACGTCCGCACTGACCACCAGCACCTTCTTCTTGCTGCGCTCTTTGAGCAACTTGGCCAGCTTGGCCACTGTCGTTGTCTTACCGGCACCCTGCAGACCGGCCATCAGGATGATGGCCGGTGGCTGGGCGGCCAGGTTGAGCTGCTCGTTCGCCTCGCCCATGACAGAGACCAGCTCGCCATGCACTATCTTGATGAATGCTTGGCCGGGGCTCAACGACTTGGCCACTTCCTGACCAACGGCCCGTTCCTTGACCCGCGCCACGAAGTCACGCACGACCGGCAGGGCGACGTCCGCCTCGAGCAGCGCCATGCGCACTTCACGCAAGGTATCCTTGATGTTCTCTTCGGTCAGTCGGCCACGGCCGCTGACATTGCGCAGGGTGCGCGAGAGTCGTTCAGTCAAATTCTCAAACATGACGCATTCCGGTTCTTGGCGTAACAAATGGGGTGCATTATACCCCAGTCAGCACTATGAGGACGATGATTCGCCGCACAGCGGCCACCTGCCATCAGCATGGTCAGGCGTAATAGATGAGGCGCATTATACCTCAGTCAACGCCAGAGGACGATTATTCACCGCACGGGGCGGTCACCTGCTACTTATATATGGGCAGTTAGTCCCTGGCACAACTGGCGAGCATATCTTGTGCAAGGTATACTGCCCCTCTTTACTCATAAAGCTTGTTTAACAACGACCTGGTTATGATCGTGATCTCTGTTCTGGCCCTGGCGTTTTACCTGCTGGCCATCATCGCCTCGCTGCATCTGCTGCTCAGTGCCAAGCCCGTCGGGCAAGTGTCGCTGTTTGCCTGCATCGGTCTGGCCCTGACGGCCCACGGTATCGCTGTGGGCAGCGAAGTGCTGGCCACTCAGTCCGGCCAGAATCTCAGCATGCTGAACGTCGCCTCTCTGGTCGCCCTCATCATCAGCTGCTTCATGACCTGCGTGACCCGCCGCTTCAACGGCTGGATCCTGCTGCCCGTGGTCTACAGTTTCTCGGCCTTGCTGCTCGCGGCGAGCGCCCTCATCCCCGGCCGCTACATCACTCACCTGGAGGCCCACCCCCAGTTGCTGCTGCACATCGGGCTCGCCCTGATGGCCTACTCGGTGCTGATGATCGCCTGCCTGTTCGCGCTGCAGCTCGCCTACCTGGACAGGCAGCTTAAATCCAGAAAAATTAGTAATTTGCCAGCCATGCCTCCGCTGATGACGGTGGAGAAGCGGCTGTTCCAGCTGATCTCGGCCGGCCTGTTCCTGCTGACGCTGTCCATCGCCTCCGGCATGTTCTTCCTCGAAGACATGTTTGCTCAGGGCAAGTCCCACAAGGCGGTCCTGTCGATCCTCGCCTGGTGTGTCTACGTGTTGCTGCTATGGGGCCATCACAGCCGCGGCTGGCGTGGCCGCAAGGTCATCACCCTGAGCCTCGTCGGCAGCGTCATCCTGACCCTGGCCTATTTTGGCAGCCGTTTCGTCAAGGAAGTCTTGCTGAGCTAACGGCCCGTCCATCGCCTCACCATCCAACAGGAGCCTTTTTTGGACAGTATCTCGACGAGCACATTGCTGATTGTCCTCGTTATCTTGATCCTCTTGTCAGCCTTCTTCTCCAGCTCCGAAACCGGCCTGATGTCCCTCAACCGATACAAGTTGCGGCATCTGGCCCAGACCAAACACAAGGCAGCCCGCCGGGTAGAAAAACTGCTGGCCAGGCCGGACCGTCTGCTCGGCCTCATCCTCATCGGCAACAACCTGGTCAACATCCTGGCGTCCGCCATCGCCACCGTCGTCTGCATCCGGTTGTTCGGGGATCTCGGCATCGCAATCGCCACCGTAGGCCTGACCCTGGTGGTTCTGGTCTTCGGCGAAGTCACCCCCAAGACCCTGGCCGCCATGTTCCCCGAGAAGATTGCCTATCCGGCCTCCTGGATCCTCAAGGGATTGATGGTCCCCCTCTCCCCCTTCGTCTGGCTCATCAACGGCATCACCACCGTGCTGCTCCGGCTGATGGGGCTGAACCACGCCAAGAATGACTCGCTCAACGCGGAAGAGCTGCGCACCATCGTCAACGAGGCGGGCAGCCTGATCCCCCAGCGCCATCAGGAGATGCTGATCGGTATCCTGGATCTGGACAAGATGACGGTGGAGAACATCATGGTGCCGCGCAGCGAGATCTTCGCCATCGACATCAACGATGACTGGAAGACGATACTGCGTCAGCTGGCTCACTGCGCCCATACCAAGATCCTGCTTTATCGCGACAACATCGATGATGTTGTAGGCTTCTTGCACGCACGGGATGCGCTCAGGCTGGTCGCCAAGGATCAATTCAACAAGTCCAGCCTGCTGCGGGAGGTCGATCCCATCTACTTCATTCCCGAGGGAACACCGCTCAACGTGCAACTGGCCAAGTTCCAACGCAACAAGGAGCGGATCGGGCTGATTGTCGATGAATATGGGGATATTCAAGGGCTGATCACCCTGGATGACATACTCGAGGAGATAGTCGGGGACTTCACCACCTCCATGACGCCGACCCCGAGCGACGAGATCCACCCCCAGCCTGACGGCTCCTTCCTGGTGGAAGGCTCCGCCAGCATCCGCGAGCTGAACAAGGAGATGAACTGGCATCTGCCCGTCGAGGGTCCGCGTACCCTCAACGGGGTGATCCTGGAATACCTGGAGGAGATCCCCCAACCGAACATCAGCGTCAGGCTGGCGGGCTATCCCATCGAGATCATTGAAGTTGAGAACAACATGGTGAAAATGGCGCGGATCATGCCGCATCTCTACCGCAACGAATCGGGTTACGAGGATTGAAAAAAGGCTGCCGATGGCAGCCTTTTTCGTCTCACTCGTTTTCTTCGTCCGGCTCCGGCTCAAGCACCAGGGTCGGGATCAGCTCGCCGAACACCTGTTGCAACTCGGCGCGGTTGGCCAGCAAGTCTTGCAGCGTATAGCTGTCCATCACCGCCAGGAAGGCATTCATCGCCTCTTTCAAGGCACTCTTCAGCAGACAGACCGAGACGATATGACAGACCGGCGAGTTGCAGTCTATCCCGTCCAGATTGCCTTCCAGTGCCCGGATCACCTGACCGATATTGACCGTCTCCGGCGCACAGGCCATGCGGATCCCGCCGTTCTTGCCGCGCTGGGACTGCAGATAGCCCAGCTTCACCAGCTGGTTCACCACCTTCACCATGTGATTGCGGGACACGTCGTACAGGGCGGACACCTTGGCCACGCTCGACAGTTCGCCTTCCGGCAGGGTCGCCAGATAGAGCAGGGCTCTCAATCCAAAATCGGTATAGCTAGTTAGTCTCATAGTGCCTGTGGCGCATAGCGCAAGAAATTGATGATTGATCCAGATCAATTAAACATTTAGGATGCAACTTATTAAGTGGCATTTTATATGTTCAATTAAAAAGGACCTCCTATGTTAGACCAAGGCACCATCGCCGTCATCAAAAGCACCATCCCTTTGCTCGAATCGGCGGGGCCGGCCCTCACCCAGCACTTCTATCAACGCATGTTCAGCCACAATCCCGAGCTGAAGGATGTGTTCAACCTGGCCCATCAACGCAGCGGTGGCCAGCCGCTGGCGTTGTTCAACGCCGTGGCCGCCTACGCCAAGAACATCGACAACCTAGGTGCCCTGGCCGGCGCGGTGGAACGCATCGCCCACAAGCACACGGGTTTCCTTATCCAGCCGGAACAATATCACATTGTAGGTAGTCATCTCTTGGCCACGCTCAAAGAATTGGGTGGTAGTGCGGTAACCGACGAGGTGCTGGATGCCTGGGGCAAGGCCTATGGGGTGCTGGCTGGCATCTTCATCGGCCGGGAGAGCGAGATCTATCAGGAGCGAGCCGCGCAGGCCGGTGGCTGGCAGGGTGCCCGCCTCTTCATCATCAAGGAGAAGCGCAAAGAGAGCGAACTCATCACCTCCTTCGTGCTGGCCCCTGTCGATGGCAAGCCCGTGCTCGCCTTCAAACCGGGCCAATACCTCAGCATCCAGCTCAACCACCCGACGCTGGAGTACCAGGAGATCCGTCAATACTCCCTCTCCGATGCCCCCAACGGCCGCGACTATCGCATCAGCGTCAAGCGCGAGCCCCAGGGTCAGGTCTCCAACCTGCTGCACGACCAGCTGCAGGCGGGTGACGAGGTGGCGCTGATGCCGCCGACCGGTGACTTCTTCCTGCAGGCCGACGCCAGCAGTCCAGTCGTGTTGCTCAGTGCCGGCGTGGGCCTCACCCCCATGCTAAGTATGCTGAACCAGCGGCTGGCCGAGCCGCAGGCTGCCGACATCCGCTGGCTGCACGCCTGCGAACAGGGCGCCGTCCATGCCTTCAAGGAGGAAATCCAGGCCAAGAGCCGGCAACACGCCCACCTGCAGAGTCGAGTCTGGTATCGCACCCCTGCCGAGCAGGATGTGGAAGGGGAAGATTATGATTTCAGCGGCACCATGGCGCTGGAGCAGGTCACCGACCTCATTCCGGCCCATGCCCACTACTACTTCTGCGGCCCCCTCCCGTTCATGAAGGCGATCAAGGCCCAGCTGCTCACGCTGGGTGTGCCTGCCGAGCGGATGCACTACGAGGTCTTTGGTCCCCATCAGGATCTATAAGACGCCCGCATCCTGACACGGCGAGATGCAACAAGGCCCACGAACGCAGGTTCGTGGGCCTTGTCATATCCGGCATCACATCAGACAGAGATCAGCGCATCGCCTTGGCGCGGGCGATCGCATTGGCGGGCATGCGATTGCCGAGCCGGCTCAGCAGGCTGGCGGCCTTCTGATGGGTGGCCTTGTCCCCGATGACGGCGCCGTGCAGCCAGTGGTAGGCCTCCTCGTAATCCAGCGGACTGCCCATGCCCTGCAGTAGCATCTCGACCCATTCGATCTGTGCCCGCTGGAAGCCCAGGCTGGCCGCCTCTCGCATCAGGGTCTCGGCTCGCGCCAGATCCTTTTGCACCAGTGTTCCCTTCCAGTAATAGCGCCCCAACTGTTCAAGCGCGGGGGCTAGCCCCTGATTGGCCGCCTCCCACATATATTGCACGCCCATCTGGGCGTCGGGCTTGATGCAGACCCCCCAGGCCAGCATGTCACCCCACAGGAACTGGTAGGCGGGGATCTTCATCACGGAGGCGCGCGCCTCTATGTCCTGGGTCAGCTGGCATCTGTCCTGCTTCACCCGGGTCAGATGGCGGCCCTGTTCAATCCAGTTGAGCAGTTCATCCTGCCGATAGAGCTGTACCGCCTGCAGGCCCGTGCTCAGCGGCTCGGGCAAGGGAGCGGATGCCGGTGCCGGTGCTGATGTTGGGGCAGCCGCAGGAGCGGCCACTGTCGGGGCTGGCGCTGATGGCGCCATGGCAGCAGACACCGCAGGCGCCTGAGTTGGCGAGGCAGTCGAGACCGTCTCGGCCCCCTGCAAGGGGAGGCTGCATAAACAGATAAGGCCGACGAGGGTACTGGGTTTCATCATGAAGATCTCCTGCTGCTCTCGGTTATCGGCAGCAAGCGCCATCTCCTTAGTTCCTCTCACTCGGTGATCGGGCAGTCCCCATCATGACAAAGGGGAGCCGAAGCTCCCCTTATCGCTGACGATGCGGCTTATTTGACGAAGTCGACGCCCAGCTGGATGTCGGCCTTCAGGGTGGCCAGCATGCTGTTCATGGACTCTTGCTCGAAGGCGCTCAGCTTGCCGTAGTCCAGTACGGACTCGACGCCGTTCTTGCCAAGCAGGATGGGCTGGGCGAAGAAGGTGGCGTGCTCGCCGTTGCCTTCCACATAGGCACATTCGATGACGTTGGCTTCGCCCTGCAGACCCTTGATCAGGGACAGACCGAAGCGGCAGGCCGCCTGACCCATGGACAGGGTGGCAGAACCGCCACCGGCCTTGGCTTCCACCACTTCGGTACCGGCATTCTGGATGCGCTTGGTCATGGCAGCCGCTTCTTCGGCGGTGAAGCTGGCCCCTTCGATCTGGGACAGCAGTGGCAGAATGGTCACGCCACTGTGGCCACCGATCACGTTGACACGGATCTTGTCGATGTTCAGGCCCTTGGCCTCGGACACGAAGGTCTCGCCGCGGATGACGTCCAGAGTGGTCACGCCGAACAGGCGACGCTTGTCATAGACACCGGCTTTCTTCAGCACTTCGGCGGCGATGGCGACCGTGGTGTTGACCGGGTTGGTGATGATGCCGATCAGCGCCTTCGGGCAGCTGGCCGCGCACTTCTCCACCAGATTCTTGACGATACCGGCGTTGATGTTGAACAGGTCGGAACGATCCATGCCGGGCTTGCGGGCCACACCGGCGGAGATCAGCACGACATCGGCGCCGACCAGAGCAGGGCTCGGATCTTCACCGCAGAAACCTTTTACTTTCACGTCAGTCGGGATATGGCTCAGATCCGCCGCCACGCCCGGGGTGACCGGGGCAATGTCATACAGGCTCAGTTCGGAACCAGCAGGCAGGCGATTTTTCAACAGCAGAGCGAGGGCTTGGCCGATGCCACCGGCGGCACCCAGAACGGCAACTTTCATGATCAACTCCATGTTTCAGCGTAGGTTTAAGGTTGTTTCTAGTTGGATTAAAGCTGTTTCTTATTGTGGGCCTCACCTTAAAGGATCCCCTGCGAAAAAACAATCTGATAACAGTTGTAATCACAGGTTCTGTGAGCCAGGAAACAAGCGGTGATGAAAATGGAGAGGAATCTGCGATAAATGGGAGGAAAGGCACAGATTTCCTGTGCCTCTCTCACCATTAAGAGGTAATTACGGCTGTTTCAAGACTGAAATGCCAGAGCTCGTCTTTCACACCAACGGAAACCAATTGTTAACAATCCATTCATGGTCAGGTAGAGCGCACCGGCCACGGTGAACACCGCCAGGGTGTCATAGGTCTGGGCGTTGAGACGCTGGGCCAGCCCCATAACATCCATGATGGTGATGGTGCTGGCAAGCGAGCTGCCCTTGAGCACCAGGATCACCTCGTTGGAGTAGGCGGGCACCAGCCGGCGAGCGGCGTGACGCGCCTTCATCCACAGGGTCTGTCCGGCCGAGAAGCCGAGCGAGCGACAAGCCTCCACCTCGCCGGCCGGGATGGCGTCGAGCGCCCCCTTGAACAGCCGGGTGGAATAAGCCGCGGTGTTGAAGCCCAGGGCCAGCACGGCGCAGAACCAGGGCTGCTTGAGCAGCGGCCAGAGCGGGCCGGCCTTGAGCCACTCGAACTGACCGGGGCCGTAGTAGATGAGGAAGATCTGGATGAGCAGGGGCGTGCCGGTGAAGATCAGCACCCACAGCTGCACCAGCTGGGTCGCCACCGGAATGCGCCGCTCCAGCACCCAGGTCATGCCAATCGCCAGCAGCACGCCGAGCAACAAACTGAATGCCGTCAGCTGCAGGGTGATCGCCAGACCACCCAGCAGGGTCATGAGATAGTCCTGCATGGTCAGCCTCCGTAATGGCGGATATAAAAGGATGCCTGCTTGGGCCCGAATTCACTCAGCTGACTGACGACGATCGGTTGCAGGGTGGTCACTAATCCCCCCAGCAGGGTCATGAGATAGTCCTGCATGGTTAGCCTCCGTAATGGCGGATATAAAAGGATGCCTGCTTGGGCCCGAATTCACTCAGCTGACTGACGACGATCGGTTGCAGGGTGGTCACTAATCCCCCCAGCAGGGTCAAGAGATAGTCCTGCATGGTCAGCCTCCGTAACGACGGGTATAACGGGCAGCCTGCTTGAGGCCGAACTCACTCACCAGGCTGATGCCTAAGTAAATGAGGGCCGCAGCGGCATACCAGGTGAAGGGTTCATAGGTGCTGGCCGATGCCATCTGCGCCTGACGCATCATCTCGTTCACCCCGATAAGGGAGACCAGGGCCGTGTCTTTGAGCAGCACCAGCCACTGGTTACCGAGCCCGGGCAAGGCGTGGCGCCAGGCCTGGGGCAGCACGATACGAAAGAAGATGTGGCCCCTGCCGAGGCCGAGCGCCAGCGCCGCCAGCCGCTGCCCCGAGGGCACCGCATTGAGCGCGGCCCGCAGGGTCTGGGTGGCGTAGCTGGCAAACAGCAGGGAGAGCGCCAATACGCCGCAGGCGAAGGGACTGAACTCCACATACTCGCCGGTGATGAGGAACAGCACCTGGGTCGAGCCGAAGTAGATGAACAGCACCACCAGCAGCTCGGGCAGGCCACGGATAAGCGTGGTCAGGGTGGCCACCGGCCACACCAACCAACTGCGCTTGCTGAGCTCGGCGGCGCTGAATGCCAGCGCCAACGCCATGCCCCCGACCAGTGATGCCAAGGCCAGCCCCAGGGTCATCCAGGCTGCGTCCAACAACAGGCTCAACATGGTTTATTTCTGCGCGAAGTATTTGTCATAGATCTTCTGATAGGTGCCGTTGGCCTTGATCTCGGCCAGCCCCTTGTTCAGTTGACCCAGCAGCTCCTGGTTGTCCTTGGCCACCGCGATGCCAAAGCCAGTACCGAAGTACTTGGCGTCGGTCACGGGGGCGCCGATCACGCCGTAATCCTTGTGCTGCTTGAGCCAGTCGGCGGCGACGGCGGTGTCGGCGAAGACGCCGTCGGTACGACCGTTCATCATGTCGAGGAAGGCGCTCTGGTAGCTGGCGTAAGGCACGGTCAGCAGGCCCTTGCTGATCCAGTTATCCACCAGGTAGGACTGATGGGAGGAGCCGTTCTGCACGCCGACCGTCTTGTCGACCATCTCTTCCGGGCCCTTGAAGCTGCCCTTCTTGGCCACGAATACGGCGGAGTTTTCGTAATAGATGTCGGAGAAGTCGACCTGGGCGGCCCGCTCCGGGGTCACGTCCATGGCGGCGATGGCGGCATCGTAGCGACGGAATTTGAGGCTGGGGATCAGGCTGTCGAAGGCCTGGTTGTGGAAGCTGCACTCCAGCTTGGCCTGGGCGCAGATGGCGCGGGCCAGGTCGATGTCGAAGCCCTGGAACTCGTTCTTGTCATCCAGGTATTCAAACGGCGCGTAGGTCGCCTCGGTGGCGAACTTGATCTCCTTGGCCAGCACAGAAGTGCTCAGCAGGCCCATGGCGGCGATCAACAGCAGACTCTTTTTCATGACAGCTTCCTTATCGACTCAGTATCAATGCATCAAGAATTCGGCAAACCGGCTGGTTTGCGGGGCCTGGAAGATGGCGGCGCTACCGGACTCGATGATCCGCCCCTTCTCCAGATAGATCACCTGACTGGCCACCTTGCGGGCGAACTCCACCTCGTGGGTCACCACCACCTGGGTGATGCCGGTCTGGCTCAGGGTGCGGATGATCTCCGCCACCTCTTTGGTAATTTCAGGATCGAGCGCCGCGGTGGGCTCATCAAACAGCAGCACCTGCGGATCCATCATCAGGGTACGGGCGATGGCCACCCGTTGCTGCTGACCGCCGGACAGGCGCGCCGGCCAGGCGTCGCGCTTGTCGGCCAGTTGCAGCTGGGCGAGCAGATAGGCTCCCTTGTCGATGGCGGCCTCGCGGCTCATGCCGAGCACCTTGACCGGCGCCTCGATGAGGTTCTCCATCACGGTGAGATGGGGCCAGAGGTTGTACTGCTGGAACACCATGCCCACCTTGCGGCGCAGGGCCTGTGCCTGACGGTTGAATTCCGCCGTCGACAGGGAGGACGGGAAAGAAAATTCATTGTCGCCGATGCGCAATACACCGGCATCCGGGGTATCCAGCAGGTTCATCATGCGCAGCAGCGAACTCTTGCCTGCACCGCTTGGGCCCAGTAATACCAAGGTCTCGCCGGGAGCGGTCTTGAAGCTGACCTGTTGCAGTACCTGCACCTTGTGCCAGGATTTTTCGATGCCGATTAATTCAATACCCATACAGCCCAATTGAATAAGTTTTCAAAATTTCGTCCTGATTCTAGCGCTAGGTTGGGTGGATGCAAGCTATATTTGAATCAATATGCAGAACAAGCGCCGCTTCCTTGCCAAAACCGGCATATGAATGCAAAATAGCAGCGCTGTTCGTATCTGCCGCCTGAGCGTGACAGGCGGCCACACCCCTCATTCGTGAGTCCAAGATGAAACATAACGACAAGCAAGAAAAACTGGCAAAGGCCTTTAAAGCCCTGCTGAAAGAGGAGCGCTTCGGCTCCCAGGCAGAGATAGTCACTGCCTTGCAAGAGATGGGCTTCGAGAACATCAACCAATCCAAGGTCTCGCGCATGCTGAGCCGCTTCGGCGCCGTTCGCACCCGCAATGCCAAGATGGAAATGGTCTACTGCCTGCCGGTGGAACTGGGTGTGCCCACCACCTCCAGCCCGCTCAAGAACCTGGTGCTGGATGTCGACCACAACGGTGCCCTGGTGGTGATCCACACCAGCCCGGGTGCGGCCCAGCTGATCGCCCGCCTGCTCGACTCCCTCGGCAAGGCCGAAGGGATCCTCGGCACCATCGCCGGTGATGACACCATCTTCATCACCCCGACCAGCGACACCGACATCGAAGAACTCTACCTCTCGGCGCTCGAGCTGTTCGAACAGACTCCTTGATCAGGCAGGCCTTCCCGGCCCTGTGACCTGAACGAAAAATCCCGGCCTAGGCCGGGATTTTTGTTATCTGTGCGGCCTGCATGCCGCCTGACGGGTACGCGGGCGCTGCTGCCACTGCCACTGCCACTGCCACAGATGAGCCGACAGGGTCAGAGATCCATATCAGACCGCTTGCTTAGGCTCATTTCTACAGCGTATTCGTGCTGTTATTTCCCCTGGGATAGCAGGAAATCTTGCGAGGGGGCGAAGAGAGCCACACCAGTCACTGCCTTGGTGAAGCGCAGCAGATGATCGTAGTGGCTGCCCTCCCCCTTGTACATGCTGGCCAGCATGGCGTTGAAGTGCTGGGGGGTGCGGCAGCAGGAGATGAAGTAGAGCCCCTGCTCCTGCATGGTGCCCCAGGGCATGCTCTGGCGCAGGATCTCCATGGATTCTCCCTTCGGGGTCTTGAGGTTGACCCGCTTGATGTGGGAGGTCAGCGGCTTGTCGGCAGACTCGTATTCGATGTTGTCGACCTTGGTGCGGCCTATGATGTCTTCCTGCTCCTTCAGCGCCAGCTTCTGCCAGTCGGTCAGGGCATGGACCCAACGCTGCACATGGATGTAGGAGCCGCCGGCGAACTCGCCGCCTTCCAGCAGCGCTACCTCGGCCCTGTGCTCATCCTGCGGGTTCTCGGTGCCATCGACGAAACCGGTGAGATCCCGGCAGTCCAGGTTGCGGAAGCCGCGCACCTCTTCGGCAAGCGTTACCAGACCCGCCAGCAGCGCCATCACCCGCTGACCGGCGTGATGCAGCACGTCCACCCGGTCGGCACGCAGTTGCACGAACAGATCGAAGGGGGTGTTTGGCGCTTCCTGGCCATTGGCGGACTGCGCCATAAAGCCGCGGAACTGGGGCGGACGGGCGGCCGGATAGATGGCATCCCAGCCTTCGGCGCCCACGGCAACCAGACCGGAAAAACCGGCCGCCGGGAAGTCGGCGGCGACCGCATCCCACAGCAGCGGCAGCTTGGCCAGACGGGCCGCCAACTCGGCGCCGTCACCGGTGCGATTGAACATCAGATAGAGGGCGTGCAGATTCGGCTCTGCGCAGATCCCGGCTTGGGCTTTCATTTCTCTCTCCAAAGACATTGGCTAAAGGCGTGGCGGGATTATAAACCGGAACCGGGCCAATTCCTTGATTTCACATCGCTATCAGGGCAAAGAGTCGAACAGCACCAGAGCATGGGGGGCCACAGTGACCCGCGCCCTCTCCCCCTCCAGCGGCTCGCCGATGCTGGCCTCCAGTAGTTGCTCCCCACACGCCACCAGCACCCGGCAGTGATGGCCGAGGAACTGCTGTTCCCGCACCCTCAGCTCGCCATCCTCGGCCGCCGTCAGCACCAGTTGCTGGGGCCTGAGCATCAGCTGCAGCCGCTCGCCCACGGTGCGACCGTGGGGTTCGCTGCCATACACCAGCCCCAGCGCGGTCCGCACGCAGTGGTTGTCCACCACCTCGGCGGCCAGGTAGTTCACCCCGCCGAGAAACTCTGCCACGAAGCGGTTCTGCGGGCGGCGATAGAGTTGCTCCGGCTCCCCCACCTGCTCGATATGACCGGCCCGAAACAGCGCCAGCCGGTCGGCAAAGGCGAATGCTTCCTCCTTGCTGTGGCTGACGAAGATGGCGCCTATGCCCTGGCGCTTGAGCAGGGCGCGGATCTCGAGGATCAGCTTCATCCGCACCTGGGTGTCGATGTTGGAGAAGGGCTCGTCCAGCAGCATCAGCCGCGGCTTGCACACCAGGGCGCGGGCGATGGCGACCCGCTGCTGCTGACCGCCGGAGAGCTGATGAGGATAACGATCCCCCAGCCCCTGCAGATTGACCAGGGCCAGCGCCTCCTCCACCTGCAGCTTGCGCTCGCCGCGAGTCTGGCGTGCCAGCCCGAAGCCGACGTTGTCGGCCACCGTCAGGTGCGGGAAGAGGGCGTAATCCTGGAAGATCATGCCGATGTTGCGCGCCTCCGGCGCCATGCTCACCCCGGGTCCATCCAGCAGGCTCTCGCCGAGCCGGATGGTCCCCTCTGCCAGCGGCAGCAGACCGGCCACGGCCTTGAGCAGCGTGGTCTTGCCACAGCCGCTCGCCCCCAGCAGGCAGACGATCTCGTTGTCGGCCACTTGCAGGGAGAGCTGCTCCAGCACCGGCCGACCGTTGTAGTGACAGCTGACCTTCTCGATATTCAGACAAGACAAGGCTCGTCTCCTCTCGTTCTTTGACGTCAGCCGGACGCCGGGCTCAATGGCCCTGACTGTCCAGGCTGCGGTTGATCCAGATGAGCGGCACCAGGCCCACCAGCACGATGACGATGGCGCCGAGCGCCCCCCGCTCCAGCATCTCGTCCGAGACGAACTGATAGACGTGGGTCGCCAGGGTCTCGAAGTTGAAGGGCCGCAGCAGCAGGGCGGCGGGCAGCTCCTTCATGGATTCGATAAATACCAGCATGGTGCCGGCAAACAGGCCGCGCCGCACCAGCGGCAGGTGCACCCGCCACAGCATGCCACCGGTTCCCTGCCCGAGGGAGCGCGCCGCCATGTCGAGGCTGGGGGCGATCTTGCCCATGCTGCTCTCCACCGAACCGATGGCGATGGCCACGAAGCGCACCAGATAGCCGAACACGATGGCGGTGAGGGTGCCGGTCAACAGCAGGCCCGGCCCCTGCAACCCGAGCCACTCGGCCAGATCGTTGATGCCAAAATCCAGCGCCGTCAGCGGCACCAGCACCCCGATGGCGAGCACCGTGCCCGGCATGGCGTAGCCCATGGCCGAGATGCGCAGGGGCAGCAGGCTGCGAACGCTCCCATCGAGGCGCCGGAAGAAGCCGAGCAGCAGGGCGATCCCCATAGCGAGCAGGGCGGTCAGTGTCGAGATGAGCAGACTGTTGCCGGCGAAGCGGACAAACTCCGGCGTCCAGGAGAGTTCAAAATAGCGCACCCCGTAGTCGAGCAGGATGACGAACGGCAGGGCGAAGCCCGCCAGCACCAGTCCCCAGCACCAGAGACCGGCCAGCCAACGACTCATCCCCTTGAGCGGGTAGCGCAGCGGTTGCTCATGGCCCATGGATTTCTGAAACACCTGCTGACGCCGGCGGGAGCCGCGCTCGACCGCGATCAGCAGCACCACCGCCAGCAGCATCAGGCAGGATAGCTTGGCGGCGGTGGCCAGGCTGCCGTAACCGAGCCAGGTGTCATAAATCGCCGTCGTGAGGGTATTGATGGCGAAGAAATGCACGGTGGCGAAGTCCGCCAGGGTTTCCATCGCCACCAGGGAGATGGCGACCATGATGGCAGGGCGCGCCAGGGGCAGGCTGAGGCGACGAAAGCTCTGCCAGGGGGTGCAACCGAGCAATCGGCTGGAGTGGATCAGGCTGACCGACTGTTCCAAAAACGAAGCACGGGCCAGCAGGTAGACATAGGGGAAGAGCACCAGCGCCAGCACCCAGGCGGCCCCGCCGAGGGAGCGAATGACCGGGAACCAGTAGTCACCCGGGCTCTGCCAGTCGAACAGGGTGCGCAGCCCCGCCTGCAACGGGCCCGAGTAATCGAGCAGGTCGGTATAGACGTAGGCCACTATGTAGGAGGGCATGGCCATGGGCAGCATCAACGCCCACTGCAGGGCGCGACGCCCCGGCACCTGACACATGGCCACCAGCCAGGCGGTGGGTACCCCGAACAGCAGACTGAGTCCCACCACCCCCAGCACCAGTCCTGCAGTGTTGGCGAGGTAGTCTGACAAGACGGTATCGGCGAGATGGGAAAACAGCTCCCCGTCCGCCGAGAAGGCGGAGAAGACGAGGGCGAGTACGGGCAAACCCAGCAGCAGGGCGCTCGCCCAGCTGCCGGTAATCCAACCAAGATGTTTCATGGGATCACAGAGATTGATGGGGCCAGTGGCCCCATCTGATTACAGGTCGAACTTCACTTCATCCAGCAGTTGCAGAGCATCCTTGCGGTGCTTGGCATAGTCGCTGACCGGCAGGGAGTCAGACTTGAAGCTGCCCCAGGACTTGACCATGGCGGAAGGCTCGACCCCGGCCTTGACCGGATACTCGGCATTCACGTCAGCATACATGTGCTGGGCGGTGTCACCGGAGAGGAACTCCATCAGCTTCTGGGCCTCAACCTTGTTCTTGGCGTACTTGGTCATGGCCACGCCGCTCACGTTGACGTGGGCACCGCGATCCGCCTGGTTCGGGAAGTTGATGTAGACCGCATCGGCCCAGGACTTCTGCACCGGATCTTTCAGCATGGCGCCCAGGTAGTAGCTGTTGCCAAGGGAGACGTCACAGATGCCGTCCTTGATGGCCTTGACCTGGTCCCGATCGTTGCCCTGCGGCTTGCGCGCCAGGTTGGCTTTGACCCCTTCCAGCCAGATCTTGGTATCGGCCATGCCGTGATGGGCGATCATGGAGGAAACCAACGCCACATTGTATTCGTGCTTGCCGCTGCGAGTACAAATTTTGCCTTTGAATTCAGGCTTGACCAGATCTTCGTAACTGATGGTGTCGAGCTTGCCGAGGCGATCCTTGCTGGAGTAGATGGCGCGTACCCGGGTGGTCAGGGCGAACCACTTGTTGTCCGGATCCCGATAGATGGACGGGATGTTCTCCTGCAGGGTCTTGCTGTCCACCGACTGCACCAGATCCTTGTCCACCAGATCGGTCAGGCGGCTGATGTCGACGGTCAGCATCAGGTCGGCCGGGGAGAGCTTGCCTTCCCGTTCCAGACGCTCGTTCAGCCCCTCTTTGGCGAACACCACGTTGACCTTGATACCCGATTCCTTCTCGAACTGCTGGATGATGGGCTTGATCAGCTCATCTTGCCGGTTGGAGTAGACGTTCACCTCCCCTGCAGCCAATGCCGACTGGGCGACCAGCGAGGAGAAGAGCAACGCCAACATCTTCATTTTCATCATCCATTCCTTGTACATGTATCGATTGATAACTATTTTCGTTTGCATTCTGCACAGTCGAGACAACAGTATCAAGGTCGTTTACACAGGTAGGATCACATATTTAACCATCGACCAAACAAAGAGGCCGGATGGAATCCCACCCAGCCTCTCGATGATATATCACTCATTTCGGCCAGACTGGCTGTCCCCGCTCACCCCGACCGACAGGCAGCAAAATGGTCATAAGGGATCACAGTGCCTCGTCGTCGCTCTCACCGGTACGGATGCGGACCGCCTGCAGCAGGTCGTAGACGAAAATCTTGCCATCACCGATCTTGCCGGTATAAGCCGCTTTGCAAATGGCCTCGATCACCCCTTCCACGTTCTCGTCGGCGGTGGCGATCTCCAGTTTCACCTTCGGCAGGAAGTCGACCTGATACTCGGCTCCCCGGTATAATTCGGTGTGTCCCTTCTGACGACCGAAGCCCTTGACCTCGGACACGGTCAGGCCCTCGACCCCCAGGCTGGCGATGGCCTCGCGCACATCGTCCAACTTGAAGGGTTTGATAATCGCAGTAATCAGCTTCATCTGGTTGCTCCCAATCCATGGTATGTCGTGGATAGAGACATCAATTCTTGTGCCAAGTATTTTTATTGTTTATTTTCATAAAGATAGGCTTTAACCCTTGGGCCATTAGGACCCAGGATCACCAAGGAAGCGCATCTCGCCCCATATTGAGGCACCAAGCTGCACCAGACTCCCTTGATGCACCAAATGAGAGCATCACCCCATGTTAGTCATCTCCAACAGCGTGACCATCCCCTGGCACGAGCTGCAGTTCCAGACCATGCGCGCCCAGGGCGCCGGCGGTCAGCACGTCAACAAGACCGACTCCGCCGTCTGGCTGCGCTTCGATTACCGCGACTCCCCCAGCCTGCCGGATCTCTACAAGGAGGGGCTGGAGAAGCTGAGCGACAGCCGGGTGCACGACGGCTTCATCCAGATCAGGGTCGAGACCCATCGCAGCCAGGACATGAATCGCAAGGAGGCCATGAGCCGGCTGACCGAGCTGCTGAAGAAGGCCGCCTGGCGCCCCAAGGCCCGCCACGCCACCAAGCCGACCCGCAGCTCCCAGCGCAAGCGGGTCGACGCCAAGAAGCGCAAGGGGGACATCAAGTCGGCCCGCGGCAAACCCGTGCAGGAGTGACCTCGACTGCCCACGCCAAGGAATCAACACAGATGAGATACAGCTTCTGCGACAGCGCCCATGGCCCCCTGCTCGTCGTCATCGATCGGGACGGGCTGCGCTATGTGGAGTTCGTGCGAGGTGAGCGGCCCGTGATGCCGGCACCGGAATGGCAGCGGGATGACCCGGCATTGGCCCCCTTTATCGCCCAGCTCGAAGCCTACTTCGCCGGCCGGCTGCAACGCTTTGACCTGCCGCTCGCCGCCCGGGGCACCCCCTTCCAGCAATCCGTCTGGCAGGCCCTGTGCGAGATCCCCTACGGCGAGACCACCAGCTATCTGGAGATCGCCCGGGCCATCGGCAATCCCAAGGCGATGCGGGCGGTGGGCGCCGCCAACGGCCGCAATCCTTTGAGCATCATAGTGCCCTGCCACAGGGTCATAGGCCGCAGCGGCGAGCTGATCGGATATGGCGGAGGCCTGCCCATCAAACGCTGGCTATTGGCGCTGGAGCAGGAGAGCAGAGGCTTTGAACTGACCCCACCCGGCGTTTAGCAAAATGAACATAGTATGAAGAATCGCCTCAGAAGGGCTTCAGACAGGAGCTGGCATCATGGCTTCATACTTGGATGGCACTGAACATCCTTCATCCAGGTACCACCCGTGTGACGCTTCCAATCTGTCTTTTTCCCCGCGCCTCCCCAGAGGCGCTTTTTTTTGCCTGTCGTCCGGCCACAAAAAAGCCCGCCGAAGCGGGCCTTGACCGGAAGGTGCTGGCTTCGGGGTCACATCAGAGGGCGAGGAAGAGCCCGGCCAGGGAGGCGCTCATCAGGTTCGCCAGCACCCCCGCCAGAATCGCACGCATGCCGTAACGGGCGATGAAGGCCTTGCGCTCCGGTACCATGGCCCCCAGGCCGCCGATCAGGATCGCCATGGAGGAGATGTTGGCGAAGCCGCATAGGGCGAAGGTGACGATGGCCTTGCTCGAGGCATCCAGGGTCTGATCCTGCACCAGGGCGATGAAGGCGACGAACTCGTTGATGACGATCTTGGTGCCGATCAGGGCGCCGGCCGCCTGAGCCTGATCCCAGGGCACGCCGATGAGCCAGGAGACGGGGGCAAATAGCCAGCCCAGGATGATCTGGAAGCTCAGCTCCAGCCCCACCAGATCCCCGGCCCAGCCGATCAGACCGTTGAACAGGGCGATCACCCCGACGAAGGCCAGCAGGGTGGCACCCACCGCCACAGCTATGTTCAGACCCGCCATGGCGCCGTCGGCCGCCGCTTCGATGACGTTGGTCGAGCGCGGCATCTCCACGTCCTGGTGGTGATCCACCTCATCGGCACTGGGGGGCACCAGGATCTTGGCCATGGCCAGACCGGCGGGGGCCGACATGAAGGCCGCCGCGATCAGGTATTTCAGCTCGACGCCGATGCTGGCGTAGCCCACCAGGGTGCCGCCGGCCACCGAGGCCAGGCCGCAGCTCATCACCGCGAAGAACTGGGAATCGGACATCTTGGAGAGGTAGGGCTTGACCACCAGGGGCGCCTCCACCATGCCGACGAAAATGTTGGCGGTGGCGGAGAGGCTCTCGGCACGGCCGGTGCCCAGCAGTTTCTGCAGGCCGCCGCCGAGCAGGGCGATCACCTTGGGCATCAGGCCGATGTGGTAGAGGATGGCGATGAGGGCGGAGAAGAAGATGATGACCGGCAGCACGTTGAACGCGAAGATGAAGCCCAGCTTGAACTTGGCCAGATCGCCGAACAGGAAGGCGATCCCCTCCTGACCGTAGCCGATCACGCTGCTGACACTCTCGCTGACCCCGTTCAGCACGCTCTGACCGGCGGGCAGCCAGAGCACCAGCGCGGCGAAGAGGATTTGCAGACAGAGGGCTAGGCCGACTGTTCGCAACGGGATACGACGACGATTATCAGAGCAGAGTACGGCCATCGCCAGGATACTCAGGATGCCGAGCAGGGCAATCATAGGGATTCCATCTAGTGGGGTAAAAGATGGGCGCGGATTCTGCTCTTCCCGCGTTGTTACTGCAAGCCCGCTTGGTTACAACCCTGTTAGCAAAAACGTTTTCACGATATCGGTTGCGCCAAGGTGCTGATTTGGTTCGATTTTGATATCAGGCGAAAGCCAGTGTTCGTGTATGGAAACGATTATTCCTCTACGCCGGACAATTTGCCGCCGAGCCAGGGGGCGAGCCGCTGCTCCCAATAGGGTTCCGGGCCGAAGCTCTCCTTGAGAAAGTCGATGAAGAGCCGGATCTTGGGATCCAGATGCTCGCGCCTGGCGTAGACGGCGTGCACCGCCATCTTCTGGTTCGGTCGCCACTGGGGCAGCAGGGGAATGAGCTGGCCGGATTGCAACTCCTTGTCCAGCAAGTAGTTGGCGACATAGGCGATGCCGAGCCCGGCCAGGGCGGCGTCCCGCACCGCCTCCGCCAGATCCACCCGGTAGTTGCCGGCCACCTGCACCGTCTGGCGCTCCTTGCCCTGGCGGAACGACCATTCGTGGTAGCGCCGCTCCCGGCTCTGGTAGGTGATACAGTTGTGCTGGGCCAGATCCTTGGGCTGCAGCGGGGTGCCGTGGCTCAACAGATAGTCCGGTGAGGCCACCAGCACGAAGTGGATGTCCGCCAGCCGCTGCCCCACCAGCGCCTGGGGCTTGTCCTCATAGGTGGTGATCCAGAGATCCAGCCCCTCCTCCACCAGATTGGTTCTGTGATCGAACAGGGAGACTTCCAGCTCCAGCCCGGGGTAGCGATCCTGAAACGCCTTGAGGCGCGGGATCACGTGCAGTCGGCCAAAGGACTGGCCGACTCCCAGATGCAGCACGCCACTCACCTTGCCACGCCGCTCAGCCACCATGGAGTCTGCCTCGAGTCCGACCGCCACCAGGGCGCGGCAGTGGCGGGCATACTCCTGGCCGAGCTCGGTCAGAGCGAAGCGGCGGGTGGTGCGCTGCACCAGCTGGGCACCGAGCTCGGTCTCGAGCTGGGCCAGCTGCTTGCTGATGTGGGACTTGGAGACACCGAGCCGGCGCGCGGCGGCGGAGATGCCCTGCTCACGGACCAGGGCATCGAAGATCACCATTTGGGGAAGGCGTTGCAGCACGGGATAACCAGAGTGAGTGGCGGGCCCCCATTATTCCAGAGCCGCCCGGCGAGGCCTAGCGATCGAGGGCCTGTTTCACCGCGGCCAGCAGCGGATCGGCATCCGGACTCTGATTGGCACCGTAACTCGCGATCAACTTGCCGTCGCGGCCCACTAGGTATTTGTGGAAGTTCCAGCCAGGCGCATCACCACCGGCGGCGGCCGCCAGTCCCTTGTAGAGGGGGCTGGCATCGTCCCCGCGCACGGCGATCCGGTTGAACATGGGGAAGGTCACGCCGTAGTCACGGCGACAGACAGAGGCAGTCTTGCCCTCGTCCCCGGACTCCTGCCAGAAGTCGTTGGAGGGGAAGCCCAGCACGATCAGCCCCCGCGCCTTGTAACCCTGATAGAGCTGCTCCAGATCGGCGAACTGGCCACGATAACCGCAATAGGAGGCGGTGTTGACCACCAACACCACCTTGCCTTCGGTCAGCTGACAGAGGTTGTGGCGCTGGGTGCTGTTGAGCTCCCGCTGCTCCACATTGAAGTAATCGGGACAGGCCGCAGAGGCCGCGCTCGCGCCGAGCAATAACAACAGGCTGAACCATTTCATTGACGTGACTCCTCGGGTTTTCTCCATCATACGCGAGAAGTCGCCGTCTGGTTCAGGGATCAATGCAAGGGGATCCCGGTCAGCCAGCCGTGGCCCCAGAAGACCATCAGCGCCGTGAGCGCCAGCCCCGCCCCCACGCAGATCCCCGTTCCCTGCCAGCTCGCCGCCGGGCGCGGTTTCTGCTGCCAGTCCCGCACCGAAATCCAGACGATGCTGACGAGGGCCCATATTCCCACGCCCCCAAACAGCACCAGGGAGCGCGCCTCGCTGTTCACCGTCAGATGGGCCCCCGCCCACAGCAGGGTACCGATGAGCTGGGGGTGCACCAGCCAGCGCCGGAAGTGGTTGGCCCCCTGCCCGGCACAGAGCAGGATCAGTGCGACGGGCATCAGCCCCATCGCCAGGGCCGGGCCCCAGACGGGCAGGAAATAGAGTGGCATGGGGCTGGCGCTGCGCCAGCCGGCGAGGATGCTGGCGATGGCGACGAACACCAGCAGCGAGAAGAGTCCCTTGTAACGCTGCACTCCCAGCCGATCGCGCAGGCGGGCACGGTGGGTCACGGCGAAGCAGGGATAGAGGTGGATCAGGGTAAATAGCACTACCCCCAGGGTCAGCAAGATCATGGGTTGCTCCTCGCACGTTGCCCCTCAGTGTGGGGGGGGATCACTATGCCGCAAAGCATCCGGCCAGAATACAAAAACCATATAAAAGACAGCGGGATAATGAAAAAAGCCGATCCAGGGATCGGCAAGGTGCGTCAGAGCGTTTGCTGCCAGGCAGCCAACCACATCCGCTACACGGGACAGGAAGTGGCCGGCGCCATGCGCCGGCCAGAAGAGGGATTAGTTGCGCAGCATATAGAGGGCCGCGACGTTGCGGGCCGTGAGCTGCAGGTTGGTGGTGGCGGTCGCCAGCGCCTCCGGCAGGGACATGGCGCGGTTGACCACGGCAAACACCGCGTCCAGGCCGTGCTCGTGCACCACGCCGTAATCGTCGGTGAGGCAGCCGGAGATGCCGATCACCGGCTTGCCGAACTGCTTGGCGCAGCGCGCCACCCCGATGGGGGTCTTGCCATGGATGGTCTGGCTGTCGATCCGCCCCTCGCCGGTGATGACGAGATCCGCATCGGCCACCGCCTCGGCCAGCTTCAGTGCCTCGATGACGATCTGGATGCCGGGCTTGAGTTCGGCGCCCAGCAACCCCACCAGGGCGGCGCCCATGCCACCGGCGGCGCCCGCCCCCGGGATGGCCTTCACCTGTTTGCCGAGGGCCTGCTCGATGCAATCCGCGTAATGGGCCAGATTGGCGTCCAGCTGGGCCACCATCTCCGGGGTCGCCCCCTTCTGCGGGCCGAACACGGCGGAGGCGCCTTTCGGGCCGCACAGCGGGTTGTCCACGTCACAGGCCACCTCGATGGTGAGGCCGGTCAGGCGCGGATCCAGCCCGCTCAGATCGATGCGCGCCAACTCACTCAAGGCCCCGCCGCCCAGGGCGATGGGGTTGCCATCGGCCTTGAGCAGCTTGCCACCGAGCGCCTGGATCATGCCGGCACCGCCGTCATTGGTGGCGCTGCCACCGATGCCGAGGATGAGGTGGGTCACCCCCATCTCCAGCGCCGCCAGGATCAGCTCGCCCGTGCCCCAGCTGGAGGTGAGCAGCGGGTTGCGCCGCTCCGGTGCCACCAGGTGCAGGCCGGAGGCCGCCGCCATCTCGATGATGGCCCGCTCGCCATCCCCCAGCAGGCCGACGAAGCCCTGTACCTTGTTGCCGAGCGGGGCTGTTACCTCCACCGGCAGGATGCGCCCGCCGGTGGCATCGATCAGGGACTGTACCGTGCCCTCGCCGCCATCGGCCATGGGCAGCTTGATGTAGGTGGCGTCGGGCAATATCTGCTTGAAACCGGCCTCGATGGCATCGGCCACCGCCATGGCGCTCAGGCTCTCCTTGAATGAATCTGGTGCGATAACAATTTTCATATCAGTTCCTTAGGCGAGACCAAACACGCCAAACATCAGGGTGGAGACGGCTGCAATGGTCAGACCGACGGCAGTTTCGTAGGGGATGAGCTTCAGACGCTCGCTCACGCCCATGTGGACGCTGCCCCCGGTGGCATGGAAGAAGGAGCCGTGCGGCATGTGGTCAAACACGGTGGCACCGGCGTGGATCATGGCGGCGCCGGCCAGGCTGGTGATGCCGAGTTCGATCAGGGTGGAGCTGAACACGTTGGAGGCCACCACGGTACCGGCTGTGGTCGAGGCGGTCGCCAGCGACATCAGGGCACCGGAGATGGGGGCCAGCAGGTAGGAGGGCAGACCGGAGGCGGTCAGGCCGCTGATCAGCACATCCTTCAGACCGGAGTTGGCGATGATGCCCGCCAGGGTACCGGTGCCCAGCAGCATGATGGCCACCGGCGCCATGCGGGCCAGACCGGAGACCGCAAACTGGTTCACCTTGCTAAACTTGCCCATCATCAGGGCGCCGACCAGGCCGCCGAGCGGCAGGGCGATGAGCGGATCCACGACTATGCCGGCGATGGGGCGCAGGGCCAGCAGCAGGATGGCGACCAGGGGTGCGCTGATGGCGGCCAAGAAGCCGGGCAGCTGGGCACCGTCAAAGCTCACCACCTCGTCGGCGGCGACCTTGCTGCCCTTGTTGTTGAGGCGCTTGGCCAGCCAGTAGGCCATCACCAGACCGAACAGGCCAGGGATGATGCCGGCTGCCATCACCGAGGTGAGCGGCAGGTGGAAGGCGTCGGACGCGGCGATGGCGTTCGGGTTGGGGGACATGACGTTGCCCGCCTTGCCGCCACCTATCATGGCCAGCAGGATGGCGGCCTTGGAGAGATCGGCACGGCGGGCGATGGCCAGGGCGATGGGGGCGACAGTGATGACGGCCACGTCCACGAACACGCCGACCGCGGTCAGGATCAGGGTGGCCAGCGCCAGCGCCAACAGGGCACGGGTCTCGCCGAGCTTCTTGACGATGGTCTCGGCGATGGTGGTGGCCGCACCGGATTCGATCAGCACGCCGGCCAGCACGCCGGCCGCCAGGATCCGCATCACGGCGGTGGTGATCCCCTGGGCGCCGCCGATCATCAGGGCGACGGTCTGGGTCAGGTCGGCTCCGCCGATCAGGCCACCGGCCAGGGCACCGACGATCATGCCGTAAGCGGGCGGCACCTTCTTCAGGATGAGGAAGATGGCGATGGAGAGCGCAGCGAGAGCACCGAGCGCGGATACAGGGATCATGACGGGCACCTTGAGTGGGAGTAAGTGGTGGCCATTATGGTGATCCCGGATCGGAAAGCTTTGGCCGAAAAGCCAAAGCTTTCGTTTTCATATCGTCATTTTTTGTTCATATGAACAAATCAGCCGTCGAGATTGAGCCCGAGATAGAGCAGAAATTTGTCATCTAACTTGTTGAAATTTAACCCTGTTATCTGCTCTATCCGGGTCAGCCGGTAACGCAGGGTATTGGGATGAATGAACAAGGCATCGGCACAGGGATGCAGATCACAATCCTGCAAGAAATATTGGCGCAGCGTCTTTTGCAGCGTTCCCTTTGCATCCTCTTGCGCCAGCCTGAGCAGGGGGGCCCGCAGCTGATCCGCCTGCCAGGAGTCCGCTAGGCTGCCGAGCAGCACCGGCAGCCGGTAATCCTCGAAGAAGTAGACCTGCTTGCGCGGCGCCTGGCGCATGCCACGGCGCAGGGTATCGCGGGCGGTCTGGTAGGAGCGGGCCAGGCCGTCGATCTCGGCGAAGTAATCACCCACCCCGATGCGCACCTTGAAATGGGGAATGCGGGCCAGCAGCTGCTTGATGCGGCTGCGCTCCTGCGCCGATTGCCAGACGCCGTCGCTGAGCTGGGCCGGCTTGAGCACCACTATCTCGTCCAGGCCGTTGATGGCCACCAGGTTGTCCCGCTCCGGGTACTCCAGCAGATGCACCAGCTCCCGCAATCGGGCGGGATCGGCCTCTTCCAGCGTCAGCACGGCCACCACCCGAGGCTGGGCCAGATCCAGCTCGAGGAAGCGGGCTGCCTGCTGCAGCTGATCGACCCGCCCCTCGCCGCGGATGAGCTGCAGCACCAGCTCCTCCTTGTGGCGCTTGTCCCACTGCAGCTGCTCGGTCAGCGCCGCCTGCTCCAGGATCAGCTCGGCGGTCATCCGCACCAGCTCGGCGTAAGCGCGCACTTCCTCCGGATCCCCCGAGATGCCGATGACCCCGAGCAGCTCCCCCTGATAGGCGATGGGCAGGTTGATGCCGGGCCGCACCCCCTTGAGCTGCTGGGCGGTGGCCTCGCTGATCTCCACCACCCGGTTCTCGGTCAGCGCCAGCACGGCCCCCTCGTGGCGCTGGTGCAACCGCTCCGGATTGCCGGAGGCGATGATGAGGCCGCGTTCATCCATCACGTTGACCGAGAACGAGAGGATCTTCATCGCCCGGCTGACGATCTGCCGGGCCAGGGTGTCATTTAATTGCATGGGATCTCCTGATCTCGTCGGAGGCAATGATGGGGCCCTGCTCTCCCTCGTTCACATCGACCGGGAACCACAGGATCTTTATCGCCAGACTGACAATCCGATGAGCGAGCGCGTCATTTAACTGCATGGGATCTCCGAACAAAAAACGAGGTAACGCTGCAAAGATGTCACATCATCAAGACAAGCGCGGGGGGGATCGCTAGAATAGGCCACTTTACCTCAGGTGTGCCCCACCATGGATCACGAATCGGCGCCAGACGCCACGCCGTGGTGATGGCCCCACCCTTTCGCTATGGACCCCGCTATGGACTATGAATTTCGCCGCGACCCGTTCGGTGGCTATCGCGCCCGGTTCTCCATGGGCCATGAAGCCATCGGCCAATGGCTGATCGACGAGGTGGGCAAGGATGAGGAGAAACTCGATGAGCTGTTCACCATCATCGACCGGCTCTCCAGCCGCGCCCTGGTCGAATACAGCCTGCCCGGCGGCGACTATTCGCTGTTGCTCACCCATGAAGAGGCGGAGGTGAAAGCCAACGTCCTCAATATCTCGCTGGACGAGGATCTCGACGATCTCGCCTACTACGATGATGAGCAACTGGCCATGTGCGGGCTGGAAGATTTTGCCCAGGTGCTTGCCTCCTGGCGCGCCTTTATCCGCAACGAGGATATGGGCTGAATAACCGTGATGATCGGGCAAACTGCCCGCCGCAAACCAACAGGATTGACTATGTCTATTTACGATTTTGATGACGAACTGCCGGAAGACGAAGAACAGGAATCCACCAAGAAAGCCGTCCCCCCCAAGAAGAAGGGCAAGCAGGTGATGAACACCCAGGTCAACCTGAGCCCGCGCGATGCCAGCCGTCTGAACGGCATGCACGTGGAGGCCATCGCCACCCTGGACGACGTCAGTCTGCCGAAGAACGTCATCTTCAAGGCTGGCCTGATCGCCCTTGGCGAGCTGGAAGCCACCAAGCGGGCCGATATCATCGCCCGCGTGATCGCCGAATCAGGTCGATAAGCCAGCGACCAAGCGTATCGATAGCACCATCGCCCGCGTGATCGCCAAATCAGGTCGATAAGCCAGCGACCAAGCGTATCGATAGCATCATCGCCCGCGTGATCGCCGAATCAGGTCGATAAGCCAGCGACCAAGCGTATCGATAGCACCATCGCCCGCGTGATCGCTGAATCAGGCCGATAAGCATCTGCGCTAAATCAGAAAATTAGTCTTATATGCCGCCAGGATGCCAATGAATGGCACAAGGTCGCTACTGAGATAGCCATAGCCGGAGCCTCTGCTCCGGCTTTTTTGTATCCCGACACGCCCGCCTTGACCGGCAGTACAGGGATCCGACCAGTCTATTGACCCTTGTGTCACGGCAAGGTGGAGCGTTAAGGTGCGTCCCCTCGAAGATGAAGGAGACTCAATGTTGCCACTACCTGATGCCCTGATCTGGGGCACCCTGGCCCTCGCCGTGCTGCTCTGCCTGGCCCACCAGCCGAGACCCGGCCTGATCCTGCTGGGGCTCGCCCTGCTGGCCGCCCTCTGGCTGGGACGCCTCAGCCCCTTCGCCGCGCTGGTCAGCCTCGCCGGCCTGTTGCTGGCCTGGCAAACCCCCAGCCTGCCCCAACCCTGGCGTGGCATAGCACTGACGCTGGTGCTGCTGTGGGCCATCGCCCTGACGCTGCATCTGGTGCCGGGCTTTGACAATCTCAGGGTACTGGATCGGGTGCAGGCCGGCCCCGCCAGCGTGCCCTTCAGCCTGTATCTCAATCTGGACAAGCCACTGATCTTCTTCGGCCTGCTGCTGGCCTGGCCCACCCTGCTCGGCCAGGGAGGCCCCATCCGCTGGCGACCACTGGCCCTGCTCATCCTGCCACTGGCGGCCCTGTTGCTGGCGGCCTGGCAGCTCGGCGCCCTCAAGCCGGAGCTGGGCCTGCCTCACTGGTGGTGGCTGTTTGCCCTCAACAACCTGCTGTTCACCTGTGTGGCGGAGGAGGCGCTGTTTCGGGGCTTTATCCAGCAGGCCATCGCCAAGCGCCGTCAGATCTGGGTGGGCATCCTGATCGCCAGCCTGCTGTTCGGGGCCGCGCACCTGGCCGGTGGCCCGCTGCTAATGCTGTTTGCCGCCCTGGCGGGAGCCTGCTACGGGCTGGCATTCCTGTGGAGCGGACGGCTGAGTGTCGCCATCCTGCTGCATTTCCTGTTCAACTTCGCTCACCTGGCCTTCTTCACCTACCCGCTGGCCAGCCGCTGAGGCCACTGGCATCGCCTTTTGGGCGAACGACGGACAAAAAAATGCCCCGAACACAGGTTCGGGGCATTTTTCATCGACCCGGATCAGTCGACGTAGAAGGTCTGCTGGAAGGTCAGGGTCTGCTGCTGCCCCTCCCCTATGATCTTCAGGGTGAACTGGTAGGTGTCCTCATTGCGATAGGGCAGCACCGCCAGATAGTAGATGGACTCCCCCTCCTTCACCTCCTGAAAACTCAGGGTGCGGATGGTACCGGTCAGGTTCTTGGCCTCGCCGCTGATGCCAACCGCCTGGGCTACCCCTTGCTTGTTCTGCACCGCGATATTGATGATGCCGTTATAACGGCTGCGCTCCAGACCGTAGGCCTTGGCCACCTCGGGGGTGAGGAAGCTGGAGTTGAAGGCGTTGTAATGCACCTGCCAGGGGCCCAGCTCCTTCATCTGTTCGGCCCGCAATGGCAGCGTCATCAACAGTGCCAACAGGCAGCTAATCCAGGCTGTTTTCATGATGTCATCCTTCTCGTGTTCCGCTCTCCAGCAGGGCTTCAATCTCGGCGGGGATCTGCCTTGGCGCCTCTATGGTGACCGTCTTGTGCCGCCCAAGCTCCCCCCGCACGATGCGAACCTGCCCCTTGGCCACCTTGAATTGCTTGGCCAGGTACTTGATCAAATGGCCATTGGCCTGGCCATCCACCGGCGGTGCCGTGATGGCCACTTTCAACTCGTCGCCATGCAATCCGACGATCTGATCCCGGCTCGCCTTGGGCTGGATCATCAGATGCAGCGTCAGCCCGTCCCCCTCTTGCAGGACGGCTGGCATCAGATCATCCACCACAGCTGGCCGAACAGATCTCCTAACAGATAGTTTATGGCCTGCAGCGCGATAAAGGCGACCAGCACCGAAAGATCCAGCCCACCCAGGGCCGGCAGGATACGGCGGATCGGCGCAAGGAAGGGCTCGGTCAACTGATGCATCACGTATTCGATGGGGTTGCGGCCTTGGCTGACCCAGCTCAGGATGGCGCGGATCAACAGCACCCAGAAGATCATGGAGCCCGCTTTCTTCAGCACGGTGAGGAAGGCGAACAGGCTGAGGGTGAGCCAGTCGGTCAACAGCACGTTCATGCTCTTGAGCAGCGCCAGCTTGGCGAAGGCGATGACCAGGGCCAGCAACACCGAGGCCATGTCCACCCCGCCGAAGCCGGGAATGACGCGGCGCAGCGGGATCACCAGCGGATTGGTCAGCTTGACCACCATCTGGCTCATGGGATTGTAGAAATCGGCGCGGGCCCACTGCAGCCAGACGCGCAGCAACACCACCATGAGGTAGATATCGAAAATCGTGTTAATCAGAAAGTAAGCGGTGTTCATCCGGGCTCCTGTTCAAAAAAAGGTTCAGAAAAGAGTTTCCATTTCGGCGGCTCGGGTGACGGCCGCCTGCATGGCACGCGCGGTCAGCGGCATCAGCCCCTGCTCCTGGAAGGTCTTGACGGCCTCGGCCGTGGTGCCGCCCTTGCTGGTCACTTGCTCGCGCAGGGTCTGCAGGGAGAGCTGCGGGTTCTGCTCCACCATGGCGGCAGCCCCGAGCGCGGTCTGCTGCACCAGCAGGCGAGCCTGCTCCGGTGAGAAGCCCATGGCCTCGGCCTCTTCGGCGATCGCCTGCATGAACAGGAAGAAGTAGGCCGGCGCACTGCCCGCCGCCGCGATGACGCCGTTGATGCCTGACTCCTGCGAGGTCCAGAGGGTCTTGCCCACAGACTGCATCATCTGCTCGGCAAAATCGCGATCCTCCTGCCCTATGGCAGGCGGCGCATACAGGCCCGTCATCCCCAGCCCCAGCAGGGAAGGGGTGTTCGGCATGGTACGAATGATGCGCCCATGACCCCCTGCCATCTCCTGCAACCGCTCGACCTTGATGCCGGCGGCGATGGAGATGAGCAGCCTGCCTTCCAGCGAGCCCAGCTCGGCGACCAGGGAGCTCAGCATGCCCGCCATCAGCTGTGGCTTGACCGCCAGCACTATGACATCGCTCGCCCGGGCCGCCTCGGCGTTATCCTGAGTGACGCGGATACCAAACTGGCTGGCCAGTGCGTCGAGTTTGGGACGGCTCGGGTTGGCGGCCAGGATCCGATCCGCCGGATAGCCCGCCTGCACCAGGCCGGCAATGATACTGCGGCTCATGTTGCCCGCCCCGATAAAGGCGAGGATCTTATGCTGCATCTTGCTCTCCTGCTGATGAAATGACTGCGGAGCCCTGCGTGCCCGCCCCGATAAAGGCGAGAGTTCTATGCTGCATCAAACGCTCCTGAATTGATGACGTGAACGCGGACAGGTCTGCTTACCCTGCAGGCGCGCTGCATTCACTGTGCCTGTTTATGAGTAATCACGGGCACCGAAGATGGCGGTGCCGACCCGCACCATGGTGCTGCCATGGGCGATCGCCGGCTCGAGATCCTCGGTCATGCCCATCGAGAGGGTGTCGACGCTCGGGTATTGTCGCGCAAGTTCGGTGAACAGAGTCTGCATACGCCGCATCTGCACGGCCAATACCGCTTCGTCGCTGGTGTGCTCGGGGATGGCCATCAGACCGCGCAGCCTCAGTCGTTCGCAGTGGGAGACCAGCTCTGCCAATCGGAAAATCTCTTGCTCCGACGTACCGGATTTGCTGCTCTCTCCGCTAATATTGATTTGCAGACAGACATTTAGCGCAGGCAGTCCGGCTGGACGCTGGCTGTTGAGGCGCTCGATCAGCTTGTCGCGATCGACGCTTTGCACCCAATCGAATCGCTCTGCCACCAGCCTGGATTTGTTGGATTGCAGCGGGCCGATAAAGTGCCACTCTATGTCTGCGTAGTTTGGTTGGGCACGCAGGGTGTCGATCTTGGCGGCGGCCTCCTGAGCATAGGATTCGCCGAAGCGGCGCTGACCCGCGGCATAGGCGGCCTGGATGTCCTCCAGCGGCTTGGTCTTGCTGACAGCCAATAACTGGATATGATCGGCACCACGGCCAACCCGCCGGGCGGCCTGTACAATACGTTCCTTTACCTGAAGCAGGTGCTGGGCAATCTGGCTCATATTTCGTTCGTGATCTTGTGATGGGAGAATAACAAGTCTATGGATATCACAGAGTTATTGGCTTTCAGTGTAAAGCATAAGGCCTCGGATCTACACCTCTCGGCCGGGGTTCCCCCGATGATCAGGGTTGATGGAGAGGTTCGCAAGATCAATTTGCCCGCCCTGGACCACAGGGAAGTTCACGCCCTCATCTACGACATCATGAACGACCACCAGCGCAAGGAGCTGGAGGAGAATTTCGAGGTAGACTTCTCCTTCGAGGTGCCCGGCATGGCCCGCTTCCGGGTCAACGCCTTCCAGCAGGCACGCGGATCCGGCGCAGTGTTCCGTACCATCCCCAGCACAGTGCTGAGCCTGGACGATCTGGGGGCGCCGGAGATGTTTCGCAAGATAGCCGAATTCCCTCGCGGTCTGGTGCTGGTCACGGGCCCGACCGGCTCGGGCAAGTCCACCACCCTGGCGGCCATGGTCGACTACATCAACGACAACTTCCACCACCACATCCTCACCATCGAGGATCCCATTGAATTCGTGCACGAGAACAAGCGTTGCCTGGTCAACCAGCGCGAGGTCCATCGTGACACCAAGAGTTTCTCCAACGCCCTGCGCTCGGCGCTGCGGGAAGATCCGGACATCATACTGGTGGGCGAGATGCGCGATCTGGAGACCATACGTCTGGCCATGACCGCGGCCGAGACCGGCCATCTGGTGTTTGGCACCCTGCACACCTCGTCGGCTGCCAAGACCATAGACCGTATTATCGACGTCTTCCCCGGCTCCGAGAAAGACATGGTGCGCTCCATGCTCTCCGAATCCCTGCGGGCGGTCATCTCCCAGACCCTGCTCAAACGGATCGGCGGTGGCCGGGTGGCGGCCCACGAGATCATGATGGGGATCCCGGCGGTGCGAAATCTCATCCGGGAAGACAAGATCGCCCAGCTCTACTCGGTGATCCAGACCGGGATGACCCACGGCATGCAGACCATGGATCAGAGCCTCAAGCAGTTGGTCAATCGGGGCATAGTCGCCGCCCTCGATGCCAAGGCCAAGGCGGCCGATCCCAACAGCATTTGATAGGCTTTCACACCCAAGGAGACGCTATGAACATGGATGTTCTGCTGGCTGCACTGGTTGAACAGAAGGGCTCGGATCTGTTTATCACGGTCGACGCCCCCCCCACCCTCAAGGTCAATGGCCGTCTGGTACCGTTGGCGGCCCCCCCCCTCGACAAGCAGACGACCCTCAGCCTGGTCAGAGAGAGCCTGGATACCGAGCACTTCGAGCGCTACCTGCGCACCCGGGAGGCCAACTACGCCATCCATCGCGAGGGGCTTGGGCGATTCCGGGTCAGCGCCTTCTGGCAGCAGGATCTGCCGGGCATGGTGCTGCGCCGCATCGAGACCCGCATTCCCACCTTCGACGAACTGATGTTACCCCCCGTACTGCGGGACGTCGCCATGGCCAAACGCGGCTTGGTGCTCTTTGTCGGCGCCACCGGCGCCGGCAAGTCCACCACCCAGGCGGCCATGATTGGCCATCGCAATCAGCACGGCGACGGCCATATCCTGACGGTGGAGGATCCGGTGGAGTTCGTTCATCAGCACGGCCGCTGTCTGGTGACCCAGCGGGAGGTGGGGATAGACACCGAATCTTTCGATGTGGCGCTCAAGAACTCCATGCGCCAGGCGCCGGACGTTATTCTCATCGGCGAGATCCGAAGTACAGAGACCATGGAGCTCGCCATCCAGTTTGCCGAGACCGGCCACCTCTGCCTCGCCACCCTGCACGCCAACAACGCGAACCAGGCGCTGGATCGCATCCTCCATCTGGTGCCGCAGGAGAAGCACCGCCAGTTCCTGTTCGATCTCTCCTTCAACCTGCGTGCCATAGTCGCACAACAACTGCTGCCGAATGCCAATGGTCAGCGCCGGGTCGCCGCCTTCGAGATCCTGCTCAACACCCCGCTCATCACCGACATCGTCCGCAAGGGGGAGGTGCACCGGCTCAAGGAGGTGATGACCAAATCCACCGAACTCGGCATGCAGACCTTCGATCAGGCGCTGTTCACCCTGTTCTGTGCCGGCCAAATTGGCTACAGTGAGGCCCTTGCCCATGCCGACTCGGCCAATGACCTGCGACTGCTGATCAAGCTGTCCGGCCGCGAGCAGCTGGGTGCAGGCACTCTCGACAACGTCACCCTGGATGAATGAGGGGCGTGTGTCACCGCTATAAAGGATCGTTATGCTGATTGTGGTTTCCCCGGCCAAGACGCTGGATTACGAGTCGCCGCTGGTGACGTCCCGCCATACCCTGCCCGAGTTACTGGATCACTCCGCCCGGCTGATCGGCCGGGCCCGCCAACTGACCCCGGATCAGATCGCCAGCCTGATGAAGATCAGCGACAAGCTGGCGGGGTTGAATGCGGCGCGCTTCGCCCAGTGGCAGCCGGACTTCACCCCGGCCAACGCCCGTCAGGCGTTGCTGGCGTTCAAGGGCGACGTCTATACGGGACTGGCGGTGGAAGATTTCAGCGAGGCCGATCTCGACTTTGCCCAGGCACACCTGCGCATGCTGTCCGGCCTCTATGGCGTGCTGCGCCCGCTCGACCTGATGATGCCCTACCGGCTGGAGATGGGGATCCGTCTCGACAACGAGCGCGGCAAGGATCTGTATCAGTTCTGGGGCGACATCATCACCGAGCACCTCAACCAGGCGCTGGCAGCCCAGGGGGATGAGGTGCTGATCAACCTGGCATCCGACGAATACTTCAAGTCCGTTCGCCCGAAGGCGCTGAAGGGGCGGATCATCACCCCTGTGTTCAAGGACGAGAAGAACGGTCAGTTCAAGATCATCAGCTTCTATGCCAAGAAGGCCCGCGGCATGATGGCCCGTCACATCATCAAGCACCGGCTGACCGAGGTGGCGCAGCTGACCGGCTTCAATGAGGGGGGCTACTATTTTGTGCCGACAGAGTCGGATGAAAGCACCCTGATGTTCAAGCGCGCCGAAAATTAATTACAAAAAGAGGGAACCAACCGCAGGATCCTCGGGTCTTAATCTGTGAATCCTCTGTTGTAAGCACTTTTTATTAGCCGATGTCTATGCATCGGCTTTTTTCTGTCCGCAATCCAGCCAGCCGCACCTTTGCCGACCCTCCATAAACACAACGGCCATCCGAGGATGGCCGTTGCTGCTGCGATTATTTCTTTTTCTTCTTGGCGGACTTCTTCTTGCCGTCCTTCGGTTTCTTCTTCTTCACCGGCACCCGCGCCTCCTTGTGCCTGGGGCGCAGCTCCTCGATCACCCGGCGCTTGAGGCGTTCCTCGGTGTAACGCTCGATCTTGGAGACCATGGCCATGTCGTGAGCCTCTACCAGGCTGATGGCGCAGCCACGGTTGCCGGCCCGACCGGTACGGCCGATACGGTGCACATAGACGTCGGTGCCGTAGGGCATGTCGTAGTTGATGACATGGCTGACGTTGGGCAAGTCGATGCCCCGGGCGGCGACGTCGGTGGCGATGAGGAAGGGCACTTCCCCGGCGTGGAACTTGCGGATCGACTCGATGCGCTTGCTCTGCTCCATCTCGCCCCGGATCCAGGCGCAGGACACGCCGGCCGCCTGCAGCTGGCCGGAGAGCTCCGCCAACCGCTCGCGGGTCTTGACGAAGACGATGGCCTTCTGGGTTTCCGGATCCTTCAGGATGTGGATCAACAGCGCCAGCTTGTGGGCAGCGTCATCGGCCAGATGCACCCACTGGGTGATGGGGCGGCGTTCGCTGCGGGGCGGCTCGGCATGCAGCTCGACCGGATCCTTGAGGATCTCGTTGGCAAACTTCTCGAGGCCGGCGCCCTCCAGGGTCGCGGAGAACAGCATGGTGTGCTTGCGGTAGCGCGCCTCGGCCACGATCCGGTTCACGTCCTTGATGAAGCCCATGTCCAGCATGCGGTCGGCTTCATCCAACACCAGCACTTCGATGTCGTGGCTCTCGAACTCTTCCTTCTCGATGTATTCGAGCAGGCGGCCCGGGGTCGCCACTACGATGTCGGTGGTCTTGGTCAGCGCCGGCAGCTGCTCTTCATGGCTGACACCGCCGATGATGGTCTCGATGCTGAGGTGGGTGTGCACCGCCAGCGCCTTGGCGTGGGCGCTGACCTGCAGCGCCAGCTCGCGGGTCGGGGTCAGGATCAGCATGCGGCACGGGCCCGGCTTGCGGCGCGGGAAGTCCAGCAGGTGCTGCATGGCGGGCAGCAGGAAGGCGGCGGTCTTGCCGGTGCCGGTCGGGGCGGATGCCAGAATATCGCGGCCGTCCAGGGCTGGCTCCAGCACCATCTGCTGAATGGTAGTGGGGCGGGTGAAACCCATCTCGGCCAGGGCCCGGTTGAGGGCTGGATTCAGGTCGAAATCATCAAAGGACTGGCTCATGTCAATACTCGGTCATTTAGGAAACCGCAGATTATAGGCGATTATGCCGCCAGCTCCTATGGCGACTATGGCTTAGTCGCTATAATCGCCGACCATTTTTGGATGTTGCGGGCAGAAGACGGGGGTCAGATGGGACGAAGCAGTGGTTTTACCTTCAAGCAGTTTCACATCGAGCACGATCGCTGCGCCATGAAGGTGGGCACCGACGGCATACTGCTGGGGGCCTGGGCGCCCATCACCGGTGCGCGTCGGGTGCTGGATATCGGCACCGGCAGCGGCCTCATCGCCCTGATGCTGGCCCAGCGCAGCGCCGCCGACTGCCAGATCGATGGTGTGGAACTGGATCCCGCCGCCGCCGTCCAAGCCAGGGAGAACGTGGCCGCCTCCCCCTGGGCCCCACGGGTCAACATCATCGAGAGCGCGATCCAGGATTATCAGGCGCCCCCTTACGATCTCATCGTCTCCAACCCTCCCTACTTCGGAGCTGGCCAGTCATTCAGCGATCCGGCCAGGGCCCTGGCCCGCCACACCGGCGCCCTCGACAGCCGGGCCCTGCTGGCGGCCTGCGACCGCTTGCTGAGCCAGGACGGACAGCTGGCGCTGGTGCTGCCCACCGCCATGGCCGCCGAGATTTTAGACATGTCGACGGATTATGATCTGTATGGCGCTTGTTACGTAGCTGTTATCACCAGAGAGGGTAAAGCGGCAAATCGCGTTTTATTGCGACTTGCTAGAGGATCAAACAGGTGTGAACAGGGTGAAATCCTGATCCATTCTGCTGATGGAGCCTATTCCAACAGATATATCCAACTAGCCCACCCCTTCTATTTGAAGATGTAAATTTTGCCTTGAACTATTTTTTCACATCATTATGCTGAACCTTAAATGAGCGCCCGCTCAAGACCAGCTCAAACCACTGGTCGTGATGAAAAAAGCAGCGGGGCTCTTTTTTTTACCCCTGAGGAATATTACTCAGCGATCAATAAAAACGATAACAAGCAATTGTTTACAAGACAGACGAGGTTGAACTTGACGAAATCACTCACTACGTCCGATGTGCTCGGATTGGGCTTCATGACCTTTGCCTTCTATTTGGGCGCCGGTAACATCATCTTCCCACCGCTGGCTGGCTACATGGCCGGTGAGCACCTCTCCGTCGCCATGCTGGGTTTCCTGGTCACCGCCGTGGGCCTGCCGCTCATCACCATCCTCGCCGTCGCCAAGGCGGGCAATGGTTGGGCTGGCATGACCAAGTTGCTGCCCACCGGTATCGCCACCGCCCTGGCCGTAGCCATCTACATCATCATAGGCCCGGCCTTTGCCGCACCCCGTACCGGTCTGGTGGCCTACGAGATGGGCCTCAAGCCCTTCATCGGCGACATGGGTCAGGCTGGGCTCGCGGCCTACACGGTGATCTTCTTTGGCATCGCCATCCTGGTCTCCATGAATCAGGGCAAGCTGATGGATGCCATCGGCAAGTACCTGACCCCGGTGCTGATGCTGTTGCTGCTGACCCTGGCCATCGGCGTCTTCGTCGCGCCCCAGGGCACCATGCCTGCCGCCTCCGGTGACTATCAGAACAGCCCCTTCGTGAAGGGGATCCTGGAAGGCTACAACACCATGGACACCCTGGCGTCCCTGATGTTTGGCGCCCTGATCGTCGATCTGCTGCGCAAGAAAGGCATCAACGACTACCAGAGCCAGTTCAAGTATCTGGCCATCGCCGGCATCATCTCCGCCATCGGCCTGTCCGTGGTCTATGTCTCCCTGTTCCAGCTGGGGAACACCGCCGCCGGTGTGGCGAACGATGTCAGCAATGGTGGCGCCATCGTCAACGCCTACGTGCTGAGCCTGTTCGGTCAACCGGGTCAATTCATCCTGGCGGCCATCATCACCCTGGCCTGCTTCACCACCGCCGTGGGCCTGATCTCCGCCTGCTCCGACTTCTTCCACAACCTCACCGGCGTGGCTTACAAGAAGCTGGTGGTGGTGCTGGGGGTTATCTGCGCCGTGGTCGCCAACGTCGGCCTGAGCCAGCTCATCAGCCTCTCCATCCCGGTGCTGGTTGCCATCTATCCGGTCGCCGTGGCGCTGGTGCTGGTCACCTTCCTGAAGGGCTATTTCGGTCGCCCACGCCTGGTGTTCCGCTCCGTGCTGGTGGTTGCCTTCCTGTTCGGCTGCCTTGACGGTCTGGGCGCCGCCGGCATGAAGATGGATACCTTCGCCTTCCTGCCGCTGTTTGACAAGGGCCTGGCTTGGTTGCTGCCGACCCTGCTGGCCTGTGGCCTCGGCATGGTGGGACGCAGTGGTGACAAGCTGGCCGCCGAAGCCGCCTGAGTGTCGCACTTTCCAGAATAAAAAAGAGGCCAGCATCTGCTGGCCTCTTTCGTTGGAAGGCTGGAATAACGGCGTTTAGAGCACGGATGCCGGCTTGGGCTTGCCCGCGAAGCCATACCAGTGGGTCTCGACCAGACCTGCATGCCACTGGAAGGTGCCCCAGGGCTGCTCCGCCTGCCAGCGCGGGAAACTGATCCGCACCTTGTTGTCTTCGTACTTGTAGATGGAGGTGCTTATCTGGATATCAGACAGGATAAGCAGCAGCACGCTACCGATGACACTCCATTTCAGCACAGTCCACATGATGATTACTCGAAGCAGATTTCGATGGTGGCACGACCATAATCCGAATCAAACGGCATCATGATCTTGGCCCCATCGGCTCTGTGGGTGATGGTGTGATTGGGGCCAGAGACGATGATGGGGGTCGCCATGTCGAATTCGTAACCTTTCTCCCCCAGCATGCGCTTGGCCCCGCCGGTCACCATGTTGGTGATCTCGCCCACCATGTCGGTGACCTCTTCGTTGATGGAGGTCGGCGCCTCCCCCAGCATGCGGCGCATGATCTCCAGCGCCAGCCCCTTCTCGAAGCTGATGGAGAGCGATCCCCGGGTCTGCGGGCCCACCATGCCGATGAGGCCGGACACATCCCCGCGCGCCAGCTCGTCCGTCTTGCGCTTGGGGGCGCCCGGCTTGAGCTCCAGCTGTGCCATGGTGGAGAGCACGTTGAGCAGAGAGAGCAGGAAGGGGTTTACAAAATCAGCCTTCATCTTGATGTCCTAGGGTGTCGGAACAGCGGGCACATTGACCATGGGCCTCTATGGTCTTGTTGGTAATAGTAAAGCCATGCAGGTGAGCCTGCTCGGAAAAGGCGCTATCGATGGCCGGATCATGCAGCTCGACCACGTCTTTGCAGCGATCGCAGATCAGCAACTGCATCGGATGGGCATGATCGAAATGGCAGCAGAAGATGAAGGCGTTGAGGGATTCCACCTTGTGGGCGAAGCCCTGCTCGAGCAGAAAGTCGAGCGCCCGGTAGACGGTGGGCGGCTTGGCGTGCGCCTCGGTCTGCTGCAACTGGGCCAGCAGATCATAGGCACTGATGGCATTGCCGTGGGCGGCAAGCAGCCGGAACACCTGGCGTCGGGTCGGGGTGAAACGGATCCCCCGTTGTTCGCAGAGGCGTTCCGCCCGTAGTAAGAGTTGGTCTTGGTTCATGATCACGCAGATACCCTGTCAATTAGCCGGATACTATCACAGGGCCCCATAGCCGCGGCGACAAAATTCATTTTCTGGGGCTCCCTCACGTTGTGGTAGAATCCGCCCCCTTGTTTTGCGAACCCGGATGATTTTTATGCAGGCGCAGCGTTTTTCTATCGCCCCCATGCTGGACTGGACCGATCGGCACTGCCGCTATTTCCATCGGTTGATGACCAGCCAGACGCTACTTTATACCGAGATGGTCACCACGGGTGCCATCATCCACGGCAAGGGCGATTATCTGGGCTACAGCGAGCAGGAGCACCCCATCTCCCTGCAGCTGGGGGGCAGCAATCCGGTGGATCTGGCCCGTTGCGCCAAGCTTGCCGAAGAGCGCGGTTATGACGAGATCAACCTCAACGTGGGCTGCCCGTCTGACAGGGTCCAGAACGGCCGCTTTGGTGCCTGCCTGATGGGAGAACCCGCCCTGGTTGCCGACTGCGTCAAGGCGATGCGCGATGTGGTGGGGATCCCGGTGACGGTCAAGACCCGGATCGGCATCGACGATCAGGACTCCTACGAATTCTTGCAAGCCTTCATCGAACAGGTCCGTGACGCCGGCTGCGACACCTTCATCGTCCACGCCCGCAAGGCCTGGCTGAGCGGTCTGAGCCCCCGCGAGAACCGCGAGATCCCGCCGCTGGACTATCCGCGCGTCTACCAGGTCAAACAGGATTATTCCAATCTCACCATCGCCCTCAACGGCGGCGTGACCAGTCTGGAGCAGACCCTGGCGCACCTGCAGCACCTGGATGGAGTCATGATGGGGCGCGAGGCCTATCAGAACCCTTACATCCTGTCGCAAGTAGACAATCAGGTGTTCGGGTTGAACAAAGAGGTGCCGAGCCGGCATGAGGTGGTGCGCATGATGTTGCCCTACATGGAGCAGGAACTGGCCAAGGGCAACTACCTCTCCCACATGACCCGCCACATGCTGGGCCTGTTCCAGAACATGCAGGGGGCCCGCGCCTGGCGCCGTCACCTGAGCGAGAACGCCTGCAAGCCGGGCGCCGGCATTCAGGTGGTGCTGGATGCCATGGCCAAGGTGCCGGAATTCGCCCAATCCGAGACGGTGGAGTAAGCCATGTATCGCTTCACCGGATCCTGGCTGCACAAGGCGCTGGTGCGTCTGTGCGCCGGCCTGCTCGCCATCCTCGGCATCAAGCTCAGCGCCTTCTACCTGCTGGGTCTGTTGATCGTGATCGGGCTGCACAGGGAACAACTGCTGGGCTAGCACCCGCCGTCCTGCCACAGTGTCTAGTCCTGAAATAGGTTTACACATTTTCAGCTAGCTTTTTGTTACTCAGAACCCCCGATGCACCGCGTCGGGGGTTCTGTATTTCAACGCATGATGCGGTCGCTCCAGGTTGTAAATATCCACCGCCTCACGCACCATCTCCCGCGCTTGCGCCAGGTCCTGCGGGCTTTGCAACAACAACTCTCCTTTCAATATCCCGTTCACCCGCTCCGCCAACGCATTCT
>NZ_JAKZFK010000011.1:0-140661 GCF_022549315.1 Aeromonas sp. MR16
GCTATTTGAGGAATTATCTGGGCTGGCGAAGGATGTTGGAGCGTTATGGGCAGGCAGTGGATATCCCGCGTTGCTTGCATGAGGCGCTGGGGCGCCCCATGCAACACGTAATTGGGACATAGCCTTTTTTATGGGCTAGGATCCGTTGACGACGGCCCCCCCTCGCCCATTTCCAACCGGCCGCCCAACGCCTCGGTCCGATACCGAGTCACAACCCTAACCTGCCTCCAACCCCTGATCCACACCATGCGGAGTCACGGGGCTGCCCGCCACTAGGGCCCATGATCCGGCGGCATGGCCCCCCGCATCGGCTGAGCCATGCAATCCGAACAGACCCCACCCATCACCGGGTCCTCATCTCACGACCCTCACAGGCAGGGTAGTCAGCCTTATCGCCCGCGCCTGAAGCTGCCTGTCGGTCACCGCTTGGGAGCTGGGGTAAAATGTCAGAAAGTTATCGAGATCAAGGTTTTGGCAAGCACGCCTTGTAACATGGAGATGACCAAGACCACATCGGGGTACAGGAAGCGAGGCCGGAGAGGCAGAACCAGAGCGGATGCAACGGGCACCCCGAGCAGGAGATGAGCATGTTGAAGAATACGGAACGACGTTATGGCAGCCTGAGCATCGGGCTGCACTGGCTGACCCTGCTGTTGATGATTGCCGTCTACAGCCTGATGGAGTTCAGGGACATCTTCCCCAAGGGCTCCGTCGGCCGCGATGCCATGAAGGAGTGGCACTTCATGCTGGGTCTACTGATCCTGGCACTGGTCGTGGTGCGCCTGCTGGTGCGCTTCAGCAGCCCGTCACCACGTATCGAGCCCGCCCTCTCTCCCCTGATGCTCAGGCTGGCCCACCTCGCCCATCTGGCGCTGTACGGCTTTCTGCTGCTCACCCCGCTGCTGGGCTGGCTGCTGCTGAGCGCAGGGGGCAAGCCCATCCCCTTCTTCGGAGCCGAGTTGCCCGCCCTGATGGTGCCGGATGATGGCCTGAAGGGGACCATCAAGGAGCTGCACGAGACGCTGGCCAACATCGGCTATGCCCTGATCGCCCTGCACGCCGCCGCGGCCCTCTATCACCACCACGTGCTCAAGGACAACACCCTGACCAATATGTTGCCCGAGAAGAGATAATCCAGGACCGGTCACACCAACAAACAGACCCCTATCATGGGGCCTGTTTGTTGGTCGATGCATCGTCCTCAGGGCAAGACCACCCGGCTCTCCCCCCCGCCGAGGGCTTCGACCCTGATCTGCACGCCGATCCGCTCAACCAGGGTCTGGACGTGAGAGATGACCCCGATCTGGCGGCCCGCCGCCTGCAGGGAGTCGAGGCTGGAGAGCGCGAGATCCAGGCTGTCCGGATCCAGGGTGCCGAACCCCTCGTCGATAAACAGCGACTCGACCTGGGTCTGGCGCGACGAGAGGCTGGAGAGCGCCAGCGCCAGCGCCAGCGACACCAGGAAGCTCTCGCCACCGGAGAGCGAGTCCACCGAGCGCACCTCGTCCCCCATGTCGAGATCCACCACCTGCAACGCGAGATCGGTACCGGGCACCCGCTCCAGCCGGTAGCGCGGCGACAGCTCGGCGAGCTGGGCGTTGGCCTCCAGCAGCAAACGCTCCAGGGTGAGGCTCTGGGCGAAGGTGCGGAATTTGGCGCCGCTGGCCGACCCTATCAGCTCAGACAGCTGTTGCCAGTGATCCACCACCTCCTGCTGGCGGGCCAACTCTGCCTGCAGGCTCCCCGCCTTGAGCGCCGCTGTCTCGGCCTGGGCCAGCATGCTCTTGCACTGGAACAACTGCTCCTCCAGTTCGCGGCAATGGGCCTCACAGGCGCCGAGGCGCTGGCTCAGAGCCTCGGCACTGAGCGCCGTCAGCTCGCCGTGGTGCTCACGGTAGCGCTCCAGCTTGGCTTCTTCCTGCGCCTGCGCTCGCTGGCGCTCGCCGAGCCGGGTACGCGCCTCGGCCAGGGCATCGTCCAGCTGTTGCAGGGTGGCGCGGCGCACCTTGATCTCCTCCGGTGTGATTGCCAACAACCGGCGCAGCTCATACTCGGCGATCCCGAGCGTGCTGGCCTGGGCCGACCAGCGCCCCTGTACCTCCCGCTGTCGCCGGCTGCTCAGCTGTCTGTCCTGCTCGAGATGGGTCAGCCGGGTCTTGAGCTCTGTCTGTCGCTCCCGCAATGCGCGCAGGGTCGTCACAGCCCCGTCGAGCTGGGCATTCAGCTGTAACAGTCGCTGTTGCCACTCGTTCTCGACCTCGGCGATGGCACGACCACCTAAGCAGACCTCCCGGCTGGCGACCAGTCCCTGCCGCTGCTGCTCCCCTGCCTTGTAGTCAAGCTCCAGCTTGTGCATCAGCTCGTCCTGACCCTGCACCCGCACCGCCTGCGCGCTCAAGACGGGCGTCTGACTGGCGATCTCCGTCCCGAGCTGTTCCCACTCCCCCTGTCCCTGCAGGCAGGCCTCACAGGTCTGCTGCCACTCGGTCCAGCGCTCACCCTCGGCCCACTCGCGCCAGGGTTCGGCCCCCATCTGCAGATCGAGCCTTGCCTCCCCCTGTGCCAGCCGCTGGCGCAGGCTGCCCTCTTGCTCGGCCAAGCCCTTCAGCTCGGCCTCACACTGCGTCTTCTGTCGCTCGCTCTCGTGCCACTGTTGCTCGAACTGCTGCTGACGAACATTGAGCTGGGCCAACTGCTCCCGCAGTCCCGCCAGCGCCTGTTGCCCAGCCTGGGCCTGCGACAGCTGCCGCTGCCCCTCGGCCAGACGCTGCGCCAGCGACTCTCCCTGCGCCAGCAAGCGGGACTGCCATTCGCCCCACTCGGCCGGGCTCTGGTGCGGTGGCAGTTCGCCCCCGGACAGCTCGTTGCCACCCAGCAGTCCCCAGCGCTCGGCCAGTCGAGCGGATCTCGCCTCCAGCTCGGGCTGCTGTTGCTGGCGCGCGGTCAGCTGGCGGGCCAGTTCGACCCGCTCGCTTTCCCCTTGAATATGTTGATGATTGAGCCGCTCCCACTCGAGCTCCAGCTGACGGATACGCTCGGCCTGCTGGGCCAGGATGCCCGCCACCTGGGGCTGACTCTGGCGATAGGGATGCTCCTTGGCACCGCAGAGCGGGCAGGGTTCATCATCTTGCAGTTCATGGCGATGCTGCTCGAAACTGGCCACGGCGCGGGCCTGATCCAGTGCGCGGCGCGCCTCGTCACGCTGGATGGCGAGGCGCGCCAGCGCGGGCTCGCGCTCGGCGTGCAAGGCGGCGAGGCGGGCCAACTGCTGCTCGAGCGTTTCGATCTCTTGCCAGAGTCGCTCCTGCTGCTCGCTGTGGTTGCGCCCCGCCTCTGCCAGCTCCAGCAACTGGTGCACCCGCGCCTGTTGCTCGGTGTCAGATTGCCGCCGCTCTTGCGCGCGAGCCACCTGGCCGTCCCACTCTTGCGCCTGCTGTTCATCGTGCTGATGCTGCAGCCGGGTGCGCTCATGCTGCCAATAGTCGCGCTCCTGCCGCCCCTGCTCCAGGCGCCCATTGAGCTCGCGCAGGGCCTGACTGCGCTGCTCACGACTCTGCTGCACCCGCTGCAACAGCGCCCGGCTCTCGACCCAATCCTGCATGGCGGCCAGCAAGGGGCGCCACTGGGGTGCCAGAGACGCCAGGGTCTTGCGCTCCTCGAGCCAGCTCGCCCATTGCTGACGGCGCTCCGTCAGCCCTTGCACCCGCTCCGCTTGCTGTTGCCACTCCCGCTGCAACTTGAGCTGCAGCTCGCGCGCTTGCTTGCCCTGTTGCTGGATCTCCTGCAGTTGGCTGACCCTCTCCCGGATACGGGTATCGAGCTCCTGCGCCCGCTTGATCTCCGGTTGCAGCGCCCCCCACTCCCCCTCGGCGGCAGTTTTCTCTGCCAGCAACTGTTGCTCGCGCAGCACGGCCTGCTGCTGCTCCTGCTCAATTTGCGCAAGCTCCGGGCCCAGCTGGCCAATGAGCAGCGTTTGCTGCTGCAGATCGGCGGTCAGGCGGGCCAGCTCATCGTGATCGGCGCGGGCCACCTGAGCCTGCTCGAGCCGGGCGAACTCCTCCCGCGCAAGCGCGGCCTCGGCGTGGGCCGCCTCGGCGGCGGTCAGCAACCCCTGCCCTTCCTGGCAAGCCTGGCGCAGGGCGGCGATGCGATCGTTGAGATCGCGCAAGTCCTGCAACAGCTGGCGCTGCTGTTGCTCGTGCTTGAGGCTGGTGGAGAGGTTGAGCTGCTCGGTGACCCAGTGTTCCCGGGTCGCCTCGTCCATCAGCGCCACGTCGCCGAGCCGTTGTGCGATGGCCGTCAGCGCTTGCTGCTCGGCGCGGGCCCGCTCATGGGTCTGTATCGAGATGGCGGAGTAGAGCTCGGTGCCTGTCATCCGCTCCAGCAGCGCCGAGCGCTCGTCGGCGCTGGATTTCAGAAAGGCCGCAAACTCCCCCTGGGGCAGGATCACGGCCCGGCGGAACTGCTCCCAGGAGAGGCCCACCAGCTCATCGATGCGCTCCTGCAACTCCCGCTTGCTGCCGGAGAAGAGCTGGCCTGTCTGGACATCGGTCAGGCTGCGCTCCTGGGCCTGGAAGCGCCCCTCCGAGCGGTTGCGGGCCCGGCGTACCGCCCAGCGCGCCAGATAGCGGCGCCCGTCACAGCCGCGAAACTGCACCTCGGCAAAGCCGCTGGCGTGGCCGCGACTCAAGATGCCGCGCACGTCGTTGGCCTTGAGCTTCTCCTCGTCATCCAGTCGACCCACCTCGGCCACGTTCTTGCGATTGGCGATAAAGCGCGGCATCTCGTCATAGAGCGCGAGGCAGATGGCGTCGAGCAGGGTGCTCTTGCCCGCCCCCGTGTTGCCGGTGATGGCGAACAGGCCGGCAGCGCCGAGGGCACCGCCATTGAAATCGATGGCGAAGCTGCCGGTCAGGCTGGCCAGGTTCTCGCCTGACAGAGAGAGTATTTTCATGCCTCTGACTCCTTCACCTGCACCAGGATTTCTTCGAACGAGGCCACCAGTTCGGCGGTCGGCTCCCCCTCGAACTGGCGCTGGTAACAGAGCCTGAACACCTCGGTCGGGGAGATCTCATCGAGCCTGCGCCGGTTCGCCCCATCGGCCAACCCCTGACCCGAACCCTGATAACGGGTGCTGATGCGGGCCAGACGCACCGGTTTGCCGGTCATGGCCGCCAGGATGCGCTCACGGATGCGAGCCTCGGGCTTGGGCAGCAGCAGTCGCACCTCGAGGAAGGGCTGGGCCTCAACAGGCAGCTCGGGCAAATCGAGCGCAGTGATGGCGTCAAGGGCCTCATCGAGCGCGCTCTCCGGCAAGCGGATCATCTCGACGCTACGGGGAACCGGGATCCGCTCCAGCGCCGTCAGCTTGTCGCCCTCGAAGGTCACCTCCAGTACCTGGTGGTTGTAGTTCGCTTCGGCCAGCGACAACGGCAGCGGCGAGCCGCTGTAGTGCACGCCGGGGGCCGGGCTCTGGGCGAGATGCAGGTGACCCAGGGCCGTGTAATCTGCCCCCGCGAAGATGTCGGCGGGCAGGGCGTGCTGGTTGCCGCCGAGCACCCGCCGCTCCGAGAGCTCCGAGAGCTGGCCCGCTGCCAGATAGGCGTGGCCCATGGCGATCAGCGCCTGACCCGGCTCACAGCGCGCACGGCCGGCGCCGAGCACGGCTTCATAGATCTGGCGTACCCCTTCGATCAACCTGTCCTGCCCCTCGGCCAGCGCCTCGACCCGCAGATCGCTGCTGCGCAGGAAAGGCACGGCGGCGCACCAGGCGGCGACCTGGCCCTCCCTGTCGTGCAGCGGCACCAGCAGGCGCTCCGTTTCGAGCCGCCCCTCTCCGTCCCGACTGATGCTGCCCACCAGGTGCAGATCGAAGGCCCGCAGCAGCTCGTGGGGGGCATCCAGCTTGGAGGGGGAGTCGTGATTGCCGCCGACAAGCACCATGTCCAGCGTCGGGTGCTCGGCCCGCAGCCTTGCCAGGAAGCGGTAGAGCTGTTGCCAGGCGCTGGCGGGGGGATTGGCGGTATCGAACAGATCCCCCGCCACCAGCAGGGCATCTATCTGCCGTTGCTTGATGGTGTCGGCCAGCCAGTCGAGGAAGGCATCGTGTTCGAAACGGCGCTCATGGCCATGGAGTTGATGGCCAAGGTGCCAGTCGGCTGTGTGCAGGATCTTCATGAGAGAGCGGCTCGGATAGAGAGGGGGTGCCAACGGCACCGAATGCGGACAGGATGCGGACAAGGCCCCCTTTTTTCAAGCGCCGCCAGCCACGGGTCAGCTTCGCCTCGGTATAAAATGCATCTGATACTGGGGATGACCGGTCAGGGGATCCGTGACTTCGTCCCCGACGGTGAAGCCGTGGCGCCGGTAGAAGCGCACCGCGGGCTCGTTTTCCACGAATACCCGGGTGTGCAGCTCGTCCCCCTGTAGCTTGGCCTCCTGCAGCAGGGCATGGCCGACCCCCCGCCCCTGCCGGTCGGGGCGCACGAAGAGCGCGGCCAGGAAGTCCTCCACCAGCGCCATGAAACCGAGCAGCTCGCCTCGCTCCTCAAATACCCAGATGCGGGCGTGATCGAGATAACGGGTTCGTAGCTCCTCCTGAGCCTGCCACCAGCAGGACGCATCGACGAAGTCATGGGCCTGCAAAGACGCCAGCAACCAGATTTCGACTATTTCTTCCATGTCTTGCGGTCGACTCGCTCTCAACATTTCCTTATCCTTATTAACAAGCTGAACACAAGCAGTCTAGGGGAGTTCGGTCGCCGCCCCTGTGCCGAACATGATGCCCTGTGAACTCGATCGCCCTTTATTTAGCGAGAATGATTGGCTGATCACAAAGCGCCTCTCTAGTACAATGCCCGCCGGACAATCTATGAGACCGAGGACGCCATGTGGTTTAAAAACCTGCAGATTTATCGCTTTACCCGCCCCTTCGAACTGACCGTGGAGCAGCTGGAAACCCAGTTGGAGGCCTGTGCCTTCACCCCCTGTGGTAGCCAGGACATCTCCCGGTTCGGTTGGGTCAAGCCCCTTGGCAAATTCGGCTCTACCCTGACCCACAGCGCCTCCGGCCACATCCTGCTCTGCGCCCGCAAGGAAGAGAAGATGCTGCCAGGCACCGTGATCAAGGAGATGCTGGCGGAGAAGGTCGAAGCGATCGAATTCGAGCAGGGCCGCGCCCTCAAGAAGAAGGAGAAGGAGGCGCTGAAGGAGGAGATCATGCATACCCTGCTGCCCCGCGCCTTCAGCCGCACCAGCCAGACTTTCGCCTGGATCAACCCGGCCGACAACCTGATGGTGGTGGATGCAGGCTCCGCCAAGAAGGCGGACGATCTGCTGGCGCTGCTGCGCAAATCCATCGGCTCCCTGCCGGTGGTGCCGGTGGCGCTCAAGAACCCGCCCGAGATCACCATGACCGAGTGGTTGAACGAGGGTAACCTGCCGGCCAGCTTCACCCTGGAAGACGAGGCCGAGCTGCGCAGTGCCATGGAGCACGGCGGCATCATCCGCTGCAAACAGCAGGATCTGATGAGCGAGGAGATCAAGAATCACCTGGCCAACGACAAGATGGTGACCAAGCTGGCCCTGAACTGGGGCGAGACCCTGAGCTTCGTGCTGGGGGACGATCTCTCCATCAAGCGTCTCAAGTTCAGCGAAGAGCTGCGCGAGCAGAACGACGATGTAACCAGCGAAGATCCGGCCGCTCGCCTGGACGCCGACTTCGCCCTGGTGACCGCCGAGCTGGCCCAGTTCATCCCGGCACTGTTCGCCGCCCTGGGGGGCGAGGAGCAATCCATCTGAGGGCTCAGTCCCGCTGGCGACAGAAGCCATCGTACAAAAACCGCCATCCGGCGGTTTTTTTCATTCTGTTGCCGGGCTAACCGACGGCATCAGTCATAAGCGACGCGACTCAGAGTGCCCCATGCTCCTTGAGAAGCCCATGGAGCCGCTCGGCCAGGGTGCGATAACCCTGCTCGTTGAAGTGCACCGAGTCTGACTTGAGCTCGGGACTGCGTAGCAACTCCCCTATGCTGTCATTGTCCAGCACCAGCCCGTAGCGCTCCGCCAGCTCCCCGTAGAGAGGGGCCCCGTCGGCAAACAGGGACTTGCGGGGCACCCCCACCAGCATCACCTGGGCGCCGCTGCCTTGCGCCGCCTCTATCATGGCGGCGAGGTTGTCCTTGAGCGCTCCCTCTCCGCTGCCACGCAAGATGTCGTTGCCCCCCTCCAGCAAGATGACCAGCGCGGGCTTGTGCTCGGCCAGCAGCGCCGGCAAACGGGCCCTGCCCACCAAGCTGATCTCCCCGGAGACGCCGCCATTGATGACGGTATGGCCGCTCAAATTCGCCAACACGCTGGGGTAGCTCTGGGCCGGGCCGACACCGCGCCCCTCGGTCAGGCTGTCACCGAAGGCCAGTATGGTCGCCCCCGCAGCCAGAGGCTTGAGCCCGGGATCCCCGCAGGCGGCCAGCAGCAGGCAGAGCAGCCCTATCATGATTTCTCTCATCCACCTCTCCTTGTGGGTTGCACTCTCATCCCTTGATGGCTTTGTGGCCGTATGAGTACAGAGACAATCTTTTCATCGAGGTTCGATTGTGCCACATTCCGACCGGTGAATGAAAAACAGACAAGGAGAGTGTCATGTCCCACCGATCCCTCGGCCTGCTCGCCGCCTTAGGCATGCTCGCCGGCTGCGCCCCTCAAAATACCTTCCACTACGTGACCCCACCCCAGACCCTGCTCGCCCCCGAGTCGGCCAGCGGCTGGACCGACAAACAGGGCTGGCAGGGCCGTGACTTCATGGTGGCCGCCGCCAACCCGCTGGCGGTGGATGCCGGCTATCAGATCATCAAGGCCGGCGGCAGCGCGGTGGATGCCGCCATCGCCGTCCAGCTGGTGCTGACCCTGGTGGAGCCCCAATCCTCCGGCATCGGCGGTGGCTCCCTGTTGCTGGTGTGGGATGGCAAGCGGGTGAGCGCGGTGGATGGCCGGGAGACCGCCCCCGCCGCGGCGACGGATCAGCTGTTTATGCGGGACGGCAAGCCGATGGCGTTCTATGACGGCGTGGTGGGCGGTCGTTCGGTCGGCGCCCCCGGCACGGTGCGCGCCCTGGCGCTGGCCCATCAGCGCTATGGCAAGCTGCCCTGGGCCAGCCTGTTCGACCCCGCCATCACCCTGGCCGAGCAGGGCTTCATCATCAGCCCGCGGCTGGCCACCCTGATTGCCAAAGACCCCTACCTCGCCAGGGATCCCGAGGCCCGCGCCTACTTCTATCAACCGGACGGCGCCCCCAAGGCGGCGGGCACCCGGCTCACCAACCCTGCGCTGGCCGAGGTGCTGAAGACCCTGGCCCACGAGGGGGCGGACGCCTTCTATCGAGGGCCGCTGGCCGAGGCCATGGTGGCCAAGGTGCACCGGCATCCCACCAACCCCGGGGTGCTGGCGGCGGCCGATCTCGCCAGCTACAGCGCCAAGCTGCGGGACGGTCTCTGCTTTGATTATCGCCAGAGCGAGGTGTGCGGCTTCCCGACCCCCTCCTCCGGCACCCTGGCCCTTGGCCAGATCTTCGGCATGCTGGAGAGCCGCGACATGGCGGCGCTCAAGCCGGTGCCAGGAGCAGACGGTCGGCTGGCTGCCTCGAGCGATGCCATCCACCTCTACAGCGAGGCGGCGCGGCTCGCCTTCGCCGATCGCAACCAGTACGTGGCCGACGGCGACTTCGTCAGCGTGCCGGTGGCCGGGTTGCTCGACAAAGGCTACCTCGCCGAGCGCGGCAAGCTGATCGGCGCCCGCTCCATGGGGATCGCCCAGCCCGGCACGCCGCCACTGGCGCTGGCCCGCGGCAAGGACGCCACCCCTGAGCTCCCCTCCACCAGCCACGTCTCCATCGTCGACAAGGAGGGGATGGCGGTCTCCATGACCAGCTCCATCGAGGATGGCTTCGGCTCGCGGCTGATGGTCAACGGCTACCTGCTCAACAACCAGCTCACCGACTTCTCCTTCACCTCGGTGGATGCCGCCGGTCTGCCGGTGGCCAACCGGGTCGAGCCGGGCAAGCGCCCTCGCTCCTCCATGTCGCCCCTGCTGGTGTTTGACAAGCGGAGCGGTGCACTGGAGATGAGCCTCGGCTCGCCGGGCGGCTCCGCCATCATCAACTACGTGGGCAAGACCCTGCTGGGAACCCAGGACTGGGGGCTGAACCTGCAGCAGGCCATAGCCCTGCCGAACTTTGGCAGCCGCAACGGCCCCACCGAGCTGGAGCAGGGACGCACACCCCAGGCCGTGATCGAGGGGCTCAAGGCCAGAGGACATGAGATCCTGCTCAATGAACAGACCTCGGGGTTGCAGGGGGTGCAGCGCAACGCCGGCGGCTGGTTTGGCGCGGCCGATCCCAGGCGCGAGGGGGTGGCCAGAGGCGAGTGAAGGTCTCTGACACTCGTCTTTAGTGCCCGATTGCGACGGAGGCGGCCTGGTGCCGCCTCCGTCCTTTCCACCCTCGACACTCTTCAGCCAAAGCCGCATAAAACTCATCACAGATTGATTGCGACTGCCAAGAAATGTGACAAAGCGCCATTCCCTCTCCCTAATTCTATGATTTATACGCGTTTAATCTCAAATACTGACTTAAAAGTGGATAAGTGTTGCTTGGATTAAAAAAATACATTATTTTTCAATAGAAACGGCAACTGTTGTCCCCAAGATATTGTGCTTGCCACGGCCAGCATCTGTCTCTTTCGCCCCCTGCTCATTGACAGCTGCCCTCTTCACCCCCGCGGTGACCTGGTAGCCCCTGACTGCCATTAGCGAGGTGACGACATGGACCACTCACTCCCCCTTATCACAACCCTGGTTGGCGGCCTCGTGCTGGCCTATCTCTTTGGCATGCTGGCCCAGCGCCTGCGGATCTCCCCCATGGTAGGTTATCTGGCGGCCGGGGTCGTGTGCGGTCCCTTTACTCCCGGCTATGTCGCCGATCTGCAACTGGCCCCCGAGTTGGCGGAGATAGGTGTCATTCTGCTGATGTTCGGGGTGGGGCTGCACTTCTCCCTGAAAGATCTGCTCTCCGTCAAACACATCGCCATCCCGGGCGCCATCGTCCAGATAACCCTGGCGACCCTGCTCGGCCTCGGCCTCTCCCAGCTGCTCGACTGGAGTATCACCGCCGGGGTGGTGTTCGGATTGGCACTCTCGACCGCCAGCACCGTGGTGCTGTTGCGGGCGCTGGAGAACCGCGGCCAGGTCGATACCAATGAGGGCCGCATCGCCATCGGCTGGCTCATCGTCGAAGACCTGGTGATGGTACTGGCGCTGGTGCTGCTCCCCATACTCGCCAACCTGCAACAAGGGGATGAGAGCCTGACCCTCGCCCATGTGCTGTGGGACCTGGGCCTCACCCTGGCCAAGGTCGCCGCCTTCATCGCGCTGATGGCCATCGGGGGTCCTCGCCTCATTCCCTGGCTGCTGGCCCGCACCGCCGCCACCGGCTCCCGAGAGCTGTTTACCCTGGCCGTACTCTCCTGTTCGCTCGGCATCGCCTTCGGCGCCGTCAAGCTGTTCGGGGTTTCCTTTGCCCTCGGCGCCTTCTTCGCCGGGGTGGTGATGAACAGCTCGCACCTGAGCCACAAGGCCGCCAACGATACCCTGCCCTTGCAGGATGCCTTCGCCGTGCTCTTCTTCGTCTCTGTGGGCATGCTGTTTGATCCCACCATCTTGCTGCGCGAGCCGCTGGCGGTGCTGGCCACCATCTTCGTCATCGTCATCGGCAAGTCGGTCGCGGCCTTCGCCATAGTGCGGCTGTTTGGTCACAGCCAGCGTACCGCCCTGACCATCTCCGCCAGCCTGGCACAGGTGGGGGAATTCTCCTTCATCCTGATGGGGCTGGGGATCATGCTGGATCTGGTGCCCGAGGTGGCGCGCGACCTGGTCCTGGTCGGAGCCTGCTTCTCCATCATGCTCAACCCCCTGGTGTTCAACCAGGCCGAACGCTGGCTGCGGCGCAACCCCGAGCCGAAGGTGGAGGAGAGCCCCCCGCACTGCCCCTTGCAAGGCCATGTGGTGGTAGTCGGTGCCGACGGCATCGGCATTCATCTGATCCGGCAACTGCATGCGCAAGGGACGGAAATGGTGGTGATAGACAGCGATGAGAGATTGCTCGATCCCTGGCGCGCCCAGGGCATCACCTGCCTGGCCGGCCATCCCGTCCAGCAGGATCTGCTCGCGGCGGCGCTCCCCAATGCCAGCTGGTTGCTGATCACTTTGGAGGACAGCCTGCTGGCCGGCGAGGTCGCGGCAGCCGCGCGCGAACAGGGTGCCCTGCTGCGGATCGCCGCCTGTGCCCATCAGGCCGAAGAGGTGCATCATCTGTTGATCCGCGGGGTACATCAGGTGGTCAAAAGCGAGGAAGAGACGGCGCGTCGGCTGTGCCAGCTGACAATCCAGCCAGCCTGAGACTCGGCGGGTCCTCATTGAAAGCGCCTCCCGGTCACTCATCCCTGAAACCGGCATAAAAAACAGTCCGGGCCATTAGCCCGGACTGTTTTTTTGAGCACCCTGCGTCGACAAACTCACAGCAAATCGTGTTTATCCAGCAACCGGTAGAGAGTTGCCCGCGAGATGTCGAGCCTGCGCGCCACCTCCTCCAGCTGATCCGGAAAACGGGCGAGGGTCTGCAGTAATGCCTGACGCTCGGCGGCTTCTCGCACTGCCTTGAGCGATCCATCCAGCAGCAGTGAGTCCATGTTGGTCAGCTCCATATCATGGGCCTCGATAAAAGGGCCCGAGCACATGACAGCGGCCCGTTGTACTCGGTTGCGCAGCTCCCTGACGTTACCGGGCCAGCCATAGGATTGCATGGCCTGGCGCGCCTTGTGGGTGAAACTGAGCACGCGCGCTCCCCGTACCTCGGCCAGGATATCGTCAGCCAGCAACTGGATATCTTCGACGCGCTCACTCAAGGCGGGAGTGCGCAGCCGCACCACGTTGAGCCGATAGTAAAGATCCGTTCGAAAACCACCATTTGCAACCGCCTGCTCCACATCGATATTGGTGGCCGCAATGACCCTCACATCGACGTTACGGGACATGTGGCTGCCCACCGCCTCTATGCTTTGCTCCTGCAAGAAGCGCAGCAAGGTCGCCTGATCCTCCAGCGGTAGCTCGCCGATTTCATCGAGGAACAGGGTGCCGCCATCTGCCGCCTCTATTTTGCCGATCTTGCGGCTCTGCGCCCCGGTGAAGGCGCCCTTCACGTGCCCGAACAGCTCGGACTGGATCAGCTGATGGGATATGGCACCGCAGTTGACGGCGACAAAGGGGCTCTCTTCTCCGAAGGTGCTGTAGTGCAGCTCCCTGGCCACCAGCTCCTTGCCCGTCCCGCTGGGCCCCGTCACCAGTACCGGCAGACGGCAATGCTGCAGACGCATGATCTGATCCCGCAGGTGGCGGATCGGAGTGCTTTCTCCCTGGATAAAACGCAACTGGACCGGCAGCTTGGGGCGGTGACGCCGGATGAGCTGGGCCATGCCAAGAGCATGCCCCAGACTGTGGGAGAGTCGGTCCGGATCGAGCGGGAAGGTGTGGAAATCATGGAAGCAGGCAGCAAGCAGATTACGCAGTGCCTCGCTGGCAAGGCAATCGCGCTGGATCAGGCCAATCCACAGGCTGCTGGCATGCTGCGCAATCAGGGCATGCAACGCCTCGTGCTGGTCAGGCCCGATGGCAACCAGTACCAGCGGATAGTCCCGCTCCTGCAATTTCTTTTCTGCCACTGCCAAGGTACTCGCCAGCTCTAGTCGCCACTCGTCTTTTACCAGCAGACTTTCCAGCACGGCACATGAATTGATGAGTAATAATGCCGTTCCTGTCATATGAAAACCTCCTTGTTATCCCTTCGAGACATTAGAGCCAGACCATGACTCTTTGAGGTTCACACTTTCATTGAGAGAGGACTTTTTCATTATCAAATGACGCCAATCCAACACCACCAGACGATGCTAACTATAACCTATCTCCCATATAGACTAATGGCACCACAATAATGAGAACGTCACTTTAACGGTGAGAAAGCATAAAATCATTGATAAACAATGCGTTAATGTTAGTCATAAATCCTCATCTCAGACATGAGACATATAGATAAATAAATCAAAATAAAAACCCATATTAATCAACCAATTACAGGTTGGCATATTCATTGCTCTATCTAGTTTGCTCTAGTGGCATACGGAGAAAGAGCATGAAAATATATATTGCACTGGCAATTTGTTCCCTTTCGATATTAACGAGTCAACCACGAGCAGAGAATCGTGTTGATCTCGGTTCGCAGGCCCTTAGCAATATCCGGGGAAGCATGGGTGTCAATATGGTTGCCGGTAATAACAACCAACAGGGCAACCTCTCTGCCATCGCTATCTCGGGGCCGGCTGTTATTCAATTTAACCAGCAGAATCAATCCACTACCAATCTCAGTGGCAAGCAGAGCGTCGCCATTCTTGGACAGGCTCTCAGCCATAACCAGGGACTCGTCGGTATCAATCAAGGTGCGGGTGAGGCCAACCAACAACTCAATGCCTTCGCACTGTCACTGGATGACAGCGGCATGGGTGTGGTGACCGATATCAATCTTAGCACCAGCGTCGCAAAGACCCCTTCCGGCAAGGTCCCTGCGACCACGACTACCAGCATCTATCTGGATGACAATGCCCTGACAGGCAGCAAAGGGGTTATTCAGGTGAACCAGGTCACGGGGCAAGGAAACCAGGCAGTCAACATGGTTTCCCTGCCTCTGGCAGGCGCAGTAACGGTATCACCATGATACCGCAGGGATAGGAAGCCAAGCTTTGAGGTGTAGAACTAGCCGATAGGCACATCTTCCAAAGAAAGCTCAATGGAGAGACTCATTATGCGTGGACTTATTTATAGCTCATTAGCCGCCGCGGTCGTCATGGCCATGTCGGGCACCGCATTCGCGGATTATCGCGGTGACAGGGATGAGACAGGGGCAACCTTGACCAAGAAGGTCAAGGCAGAGGTCGATGTTGAATACGAAGGCAGAGTCAATGTCGGCGGCTTCATCAATGTTAACAAGCTCGGCATGGCGGTGGTGGACAACCAACAATCCAGCTCCATGATTGGCACCGCCAATTCAAGAACCGAGAACAAGAGCCAGATCGATGGCTCCTTCCAGGATGCATCCGGTAACGTCGGCGCCAACGTAGCGGCCGGTGATTCCAACGTGCAGGGCAACAGTGCCGCCTTGGCCGCCTATGACCAAGTCGACGCCGATGCCGAATTTGTCATGGGTCGTGGCCAACAGCACGGTACCCCGGGCGGATCCTCGGATGCCGAGATCTTCTCCGACCAAAGTGCCAGCCAAAACTGGACCACCAACAGTGGTCATCAGAACGAAGCCGGGATAGGCGATGGGGCATTCGATGGGGCGGCAGGCAACATCGGGGCCAATGTGACCTCCGGGTCGGGTAACGTGCAGGCCAACAACATGGCGGCCTCCGTATCCACCGGTAACATGGCCGTCGCCACCGTGGCCAACAGCCAGAGTGTCTCCAAGAACCTGACCGAGAACAAGAGCCTGAGCGCCACCAAGACAGTGGACTACAACCCCATCTACCTCAAGCTCAAGGCCAATGGTGAGTACGAGGGGACCAGCAAGCAGTCCAACAACGTCTATCCGGAAATCTGGAAAGATGGGGATCACCCGGGTGGTGGCGACATGTGGGGTCATATCGACTATGACAATGAAGGTAAAAATGACGGCAAGTTCGAGTTCAAGGAAGAGGGGGATATCAAGCTCAGTGGTTATGCCACCGGCTATATTCCTGTGGTCAACACCTACACCAGTCGTGAGACCTTCAATCACGCCACCATCGATGGCGGATCCTTTAACAATGCTGTCGGCAATATCGGGGTGAACGTGTCTTCGGGCACCAACAATCTGCAAGCGAACAATCTCTCGCTGGCAGCCGGCTTTGCCAAGTAATCCACTTAGGGGGCCTTTGTGCCCCCTTTTTCAAGGACATGGAGGTTTCGATGCGCTGGCTACTGCTGTTGTTATGTTGCCCTGCGGCCTGGTCGGCCACTCTGCCATTGGGAGAACACCTCCCGGCACTGGGGGATCTCAACAAGCCGGTGCAGAGTATTCTGGAGCGCCGTTATGCCAATATCGAGCGCCAACATACCGATTTCAGCTGTGGAGCCGCCGCCGTTGCCACCATACTGCGCTACTCCTATGGCCAAGTAACCAATGAGCGCTGGGTGATGGACGGGATGCTGGCCATGGCCGACCCGGAGCAAGTCAAGCGCTACGGCTTTTCCATGCTCGACATGAAGCAATATCTGCAAATGCTCGGCATGCGCGTCAGGGGCTATCGCCTGGGCGATGAAAAACTTCGCCAGGTGAGAGTGCCCACCATCGTTTTACTCAATATTCGAGGCTACCAGCACTTTGCCGTGCTGCGCGCCATTGATCGACATGACCGTGTTTATCTGGCAGACCCGGCGCTGGGGAACCGCGTCATCACCTTCCAGGAATTCAAGGAAAGCTGGAACGGGATCCTGCTGGCCGTGATTGGCTCAGGTTACCGTCCGGATGCCCCTCTAGCCAATCCCTCTCCCCCGCCATCGGCCAGAGGAAAAGACGGGATGTTCGCCCCTGTCAATGAAACATCTTTGCTGGAATTTGGTTTTCAGCACAAAGAACTAATGTGAGGTCATCATGAACACCCGCCCAGCTATCTGCCTCATTTGCAGCCTAGGTGGCGTTGCCTGCCCACTGCTGGCAGCCTCCGATCCTCTGGCATTGCTGTCAGATCACTTTGCACCCGAGCTGGCTGATGGGGAACTGGCCCACTTGCGTGGTCGTTATGTCAGTTCTCACGGGATCAACTATTTCGGTATCGAATTCATTTCGACCCTGACCACGGCCCAAGCTCAGCAGACCGCTGCCATGAATCTGACCCTGAGCGTGCTACAAAATTCCCCCAAACTGGATATCCGGATAAAAGACCAGATCAAGGCAGTGACAAGCACGCCTGACACGGCCTCGGTGCAAGGATCAGGCTTGGTGCAAGTCGTGCAATTGGAAGGCAGTGGCAACAGCTCCGTGAATCAGGCCGGTATTGCACTGACTCCCCCCGTCATGACGGGACAGATTGTTCCTGCCGGCAACTATGAACATCAGGGAAACCTGGGTACCGCCAGCTATCGGGTTTCAGGCAACTATGCGGGGCTGCAACTAAACTCGTCCGATGGACGCGTCCTATTGGAACAGAGTCTGAGAGGAACCGATTTCAGTCGAGGTCTGCTGCAACTCAATAGAGTCAGAGGCGATGGTTTGCAGACCCTCAATCAGACCAGGATCTGGCTTTCTCACTAGGCAAAGATGAATCCCATTGGCTGCGCTATAAAAAGGATAATAAACAACAAGGATGAATTTCGATGAAACAGTCCACCATGCTGTTGATTGCATTGACCCCTTTCACCTGCTGGGGCGCAACCGCAGAGGAAGAAGCGCTACAACAACAGCTGGATCAATTACGTCAGCAATTGATCCAGCAAAATCAGGCGCTCCACCAATTGCAAGCTCGGCTGGAAGCCGTCAAGGCGGCCGGAACGACCACCACCACAGCTGGCACTGCTGCGGGAACCGCCGCCGTCGCAGCCTCCTCCCAGTCGGATCCGGCGCGCCGTGCACCCGAGGCCGGTCGCAGTACCGAAGATCTGATGCTCGAGCAGCACAACGTGTTCGACCGCGCCCTGACCTTCGACTTTGGCCTCTCCTACCAGCATTACAATCGCAAGGATCTGGCCCTGCGCGGCTTCCTGGCGCTGGACGCCATCTTCCTCGGCGAGATCAACCTGGACAGGGTCCGCTCCGATCAGTGGACCGCAGACCTGGTGACCCGTTATACCCTCAATGACCGCTGGCAGTTGGAACTCGCGATTCCCTATATGTATCGCAACACCAACTATCAGAGTACCGGCAAGGAGAACTCCAGCCGTGATTTTGAAGAGCAAAGCGTCAGCGATGGCGGGCTCGGGGATCTCAGTCTCGCCGTCTACTACAGGGTCCTGGCCGAGGATGAAGATTGGCCGGATCTGGTGTGGAACGTTCGGGCCAAGGCGCCAACCGGCAAGGATCCCTACGGCACAGAGTTCGAGTCATCGGAATCCGGCAATCTCATGACCCCCAAGGAGCTCGCCACCGGCAATGGGCTCTGGCAGCTGTCGACCGGCTTCTCGCTGGTCAAGACCCTGGATCCCGCCATCCTGTTTGCCAACCTCAACTATGGCCACAGCCTCAAGCAGGACTTTGACGACATCTCCTATCAACCGGGGGAGCAGCCCGGCAGCATTCAGCTGGGTGACTGGTATGAATACGGGCTGGGGGTGGCGTTTGCACTCAATGAGCGTTTCAGCCTCTCCTTCAACGTCAACCAGCGCATCACGCTCGAGTCTGAACAGGGGGCCGAGGGCTTTGACATGGAGAAGGTCACCGGCTCGGATGCCAACGCCGCCAGCTTCGGGATGGGCTCAACCTGGGCCATCACCGACCAGCTGTCCATGGCGGTCAACTGGTCAGCAGGCCTCACCACCGATGCGCCGGATTACAGCATAGGGCTCCGCTTCCCCTATCGTTTCTAATGGATGTACGCGGTGTCTGACTCGCTTGACGACTGATACCACTGTGTAATTTGGCCGCCTTAGCGGCCTTTCAAGATACACAAAAGAGGGAGGCATGATGCCTCCCTCTCCCTTTTCACGTCTCGTGGTGCAAGCGCCAAGCGCAGGCTGCACCAGCCCTCCCCATCCAGCACCAGAGCCAACGGCGGTGGCCCAAGCCTCATGGTCGATGGCCGTCGAATCACCTGTAGCTCGCCACCTTCATGGGTCGCTATACCCCCAGGCGATCCCGCAAGGTGTACCAGGCAGCGCCGGCGGCAGTGAAGGGGATGCGCAACAGACGGCCACCCGGGAAGGGGTAGTGAGGCAGCTTGGCGAAGGCATCGAACCGTTCGGCCTGACCACTCAGTACCTCCGACAGCAACTTGCCCGCCAGATGAGTGCAAGTGACCCCGTGGCCGCTGTAACCCTGCATGTAGTAGATGTTGGGGCCGATGCGACCAAATTGCGGCAGACGCGACAGGGTCAGCAGGAAGTTGCCGGTCCAGGTGTACTCCACCTTGACCCCGGCGAGCTGAGGGAAGGTCTTCAGCATCTTGGGGATGATCAGCCGCTCGATATCCGCCGGATCCCGCGCCCCGTAGACCACGCCACCGCCGTAGAGCAGGCGGTGATCCCCGGTGGTGCGGTAATAATCGAGCAGGTAGTTGCTGTCTTCCAGGCAGTAGTTCTGCGGCAGCAGGGCGCGGGCCCGCTCCTCCCCCAGCACCTCGGTGGCGATCACCTGAGTGCCGCAGGGCATGCTCTTGCCCGCGAGCTCAGGCACCAGGTTGCCGAGATAGGCGTTGCCGGCCACCACCACGAAGCGCGCCTTCACCGCCCCCTTGGCGGTCTTGATCAGGGCGGGCTGCCCCGGGGTGATACCGATGACGGCGGATTGCTCGAAGATCCTGCCTCCCTGCATGCGGATGGCTTCGGCCTCCCCCAGCGCCAGGTTGAGGGGATGGATGTGGCCACCGCTCTTGTCGAGCAGGGCACCGACGTAGCGATCGCTCGCCACCACCTCACGCACCCCCTCCCCATCGAGCAGCTCCAACTGATCGTTGCCCCACCTCTGCCAGCGCTCATACTGCGCCTTGAGCTCGTGCAGCTGCTTCTCGGTCTCGGCCGCGAAGACCCCGCCCTGCTGCAAGTCGCACTGGATGTTGTAGCGCTTGATCCGATCGCGGATGATCTGGCCTCCCTCAAACAACATGGAGCCGAGCAGCCTGGCCTGATCCGGCGGGCAGTTCGCTTCGATGGTGTCGATATCGCGGCTGTAGGAGTTCACTATCTGGCCGCCGTTGCGACCGCTGGCACCGAAGCCGACCCGGGCGGCTTCCAGCACCACCACCTTGTAGCCTTTCTCCACCAGGTGCAGGGCGCTGGAGAGCCCGGTGTAACCCGCCCCAATGACGCAGACATCGCACTCCAGCTGCTCGGTCAGGGTCGGATAGGGCGCGTGTTTGTTGGCGCTGGCTGCGTAGTAACTGTTTACATGTTCGGTCATGATCCTTGTTTCCTTACCGGTTCTGTTCCCAAACTATCTTCTTTCAACATCAGAAACTGGCCGGGGTATGGGCGCTGACGATGCGACAGACCTGCCCCGACGGATTGCTGAAGCTGTGGGGCTCGCCCGTGTCGATCACATAGCTGTCCCCGGCACAAAGCTGGTAGGTCTGGCCGGCCAGGGTCAGCAGCACCGAGCCTTCCAGCACGGTACCGACCTCCTCCCCCAGGTGCTTGACCTGGCCCCCGGTGTCGGTACCGGGGGCATAAGTCTCCAGCATGAAGCCAAGCTGGCGCCGGTTGTTACCGTTGTGCACCAGCTTCATGGAGACCCCCTGACTGCCCAGCTCGATCAGCTGCTCGGCCTTGATCACCACGCTCGGTGCCCGTCCCTCCTCTTCGGCGAAGAAGCGGGAAAGCGGCAACTCATAGACGCTCAGCAGCTTCTGCAACGAGGCCACCGACGGGCTCACCTTGTTCTGCTCTATCATGCAGATGGCGCCGTGGGTCAGCCCGCTCAGCTCGGCGACTCGCCGCTGGGAAAGCCCCAGCCGGCGGCGGGTGGCGGCGAGCCGCTCTCCCATGCTTTTATCCATCCCTTTGTCAGCCAAGGGGTTATCCGTCATGGCCTGCCACCTGGCCTCTCCCTGTGGTTGCTGCATGTCCGCCTCCTTCTGCGCCTGTTCGAGTACTCTGTGGCATCTGGTTAAAATAGTGAGCCAATTTCGCTAGGGTGTTCGTTATGCTGAACAATCGAAAGCGTTCATTATTTTGCACACCGCCCCCGCTAAAAACCGATAGAATCGTCCTGATAGCCCCATTTCTAGCATGTAGCACACCCTTCACTCAAATATATTTAACACTTGAAAAACATTTCAGCTCAATTTATCGTCATTGCGTGCTTATTATTCTATACGGTGGCACCTTCGGATGAGTTGGCCACCCAGACCCACAATCGAGGCTTCCCATGTCAGCATCGTCAACATCACAACCGGTTCAGGCTCATGCCTTACTCAAGTCTCTCGCCTATATAGATGGTCGCTGGTGCGAGGCCGAGGACGGGCGCCAGTTCGAGGTGCATAATCCGGCCGATGGCCAGGTCATCACCCGGGTCCCCGATATGAATGAGACGGACACCCGACGCGCCATCGCAGCGGCGCACGCGGCGCAACCGGCCTGGGCCGCCCTCACCGCCAAGGAGCGCAGCAACAGGCTCCATGCCTGGTTCGAGCTCATCATGGCCCATCAGGACGAGCTCGCCCGCATCATGACCCGCGAGCAGGGCAAGCCGCTCGCCGAGGCCAAGGGCGAGGTGGCCTACGGGGCCAGCTTCATCCAGTGGTTCGCGGAAGAGGGCAAGCGCGCCTATGGCCGCACCATCCCGGGCTTCTCCGGGGATAGGCGCCTCGCGACCATCAAGCAGCCGGTGGGCGTGGTGGCCGCCATCACCCCCTGGAACTTCCCCATCGCCATGATCACCCGCAAGGCGGGGCCGGCATTGGCGGCCGGTTGCACCATCGTCATCAAGCCCGCCGCCGAGACGCCCCTGTGCGCGCTGGCACTGGCAGCCCTGGCCGAGCAGGCGGGCATCCCCGCCGGGGTCATCAACATAGTCACCTCTCATCAGGCCTCGGTCGTGGGCAACGAGCTGTGCAACAACAAGACAGTGCGAAAACTCTCCTTCACCGGATCCACCCGCATCGGCAAGCTGTTGATGCGCCAGTGCGCCGACACCATGAAGCGGTTGTCCCTGGAGCTGGGTGGCAACGCCCCCTTCATCGTGTTTGACGATGCGGATCTCGACGCCGCCGTGGCCGGCGCCCTCGCCTCCAAGTACCGCAACGCGGGCCAGACCTGCGTCTGCGCCAACCGCATCCTGGTGCAGGCCAGCGTCCATGACGCCTTCGTCGAGAAGCTGGCCGCCGCCGTGCGTGGCTTCAAGGTGGGGGATGGCATGGGTGAAGGCACCCAGATCGGCCCCCTCATCAATGCCGCCGCGGCCGACAAGGTCGCCTCCCTGGTCAACCAGGCAGAGGCCGCCGGGGCCAGCGTGATGGTGGGGGGGCAAGCCCACCCCGCCGGCCCGCTCTTCTACCACCCCACCATCCTGACCGGCGTGACCCGGGACAACCCCATACTGCAGGAGGAGATCTTCGGACCGGTCGCCCCCCTGGTGCGCTTCGAGACCGAGGCCGAGGCCATCGCCATTGCCAACGACACCCCCTATGGTCTCGCCGCCTACTTCTATGGCCGGGACATCGCCCGGGTATGGCGGGTGGCCGAACAGCTGGAATACGGCATGGTGGGCATCAACGAGGGGATCATCTCGACCGAGCTTGCCCCCTTTGGTGGCATCAAGGAGTCGGGGCTGGGTCGGGAAGGGGCGGCGGAAGGGCTGGAGGAATATCTGGAGACCAAATATCTCTGCTTCGGATCCATTGCATAAAAATTCATTTATTGTAATTATAAATTCTTGCCGTGGGACTATTTTACGTCAACGTCCCCATGGCATGACCACAAGGAGAGGGCCGGCAGCCAAGCTGCCTGCCCGTCACAGTGAATTGAGGGGCTAGCCCCAGAGGGAGAATCGAGATGAGTAATCAATCCTGGCAGGCCCGCCGTGAAGCGGCCGTGGTACAGGGCGTCGGCACCCTGCTGCCGGTGTTTATCGACCGGGCACAGAACGCCGAGCTGTGGGACGTGGAGGGCAATCGCTACATCGACTTTGCCTCCGGTATCGCCGTGCTCAACACCGGCCACAACCACCCGAAAGTGCTCGCCGCGGTGCGCACACAGCTCGAGAAGTTCAGCCACACCTGCTTCCAGGTCACCCCCTACCCCGGCTATATCGAGCTGGCGGAAAAATTGAACGCCCTAGTGCCGGGGCCGACCCCCAAGCGTACCCTGTTCCTCTCCACCGGTGCCGAGGCGGTGGAGAACGCCATCAAGATCGCTCGCGCCCACACCGGTCGCAGCGGCACCATCGCCTTCAAGGGCGGCTTCCACGGCCGCACCATGATGGGGATGGCGCTCACCGGCAAGGTGGTGCCCTACAAGACCGGCTTCGGGCCCTTCCCGGGGGAGGTCTATCACCTGCCCTTCCCCGCCGATTATCTGGGAGTGAGCGAGGCCGATGCCCTGGCGGCGCTGGATCTCTGCTTCAGCGCTGACATAGAGCCGGCCCGGGTGGCGGCCATCATCATAGAGCCGGTGCAGGGCGAAGGGGGCTTCTATGTGGCCAGCCCAAGCTTCCTGCAGAGCCTGCGCAAGATCTGCGATCAACACGGCATCCTGCTCATCTGCGACGAGATCCAGACCGGATTCTGTCGCACCGGCAAGACCTTCGCCACCGAATACAGCGGCGTCGAGCCGGACATCATGACCCTGGCGAAAAGCTTGGCGGGGGGCTTCCCGCTCTCCGCTGTGGTGGGCAAAGCTGAGATCATGAACGCCGCCAAGCCCGGTGGTCTGGGCGGCACCTATGCCGGCTCCCCCATCGCCTGCGCCGCCGCCCTGGCGGTGCTGGAGGTGATTGAGGAGGAGAAGCTCAACCAACGGGCCCTGGCTCAGGGGGAGCAGATCAAGGCGCGCCTGCACCGGTTGGCACAGGACGTCGACTGCATCGGCGACATCCGTGGCCCCGGCGCCATGGTGGCCATGGAGCTGGTCAAGGAGGGTGACGCCAGCCGCCCCGACCCCGACCTCACCAAGCGCCTGGTGGCCGAGGCCGGCAAACGCGGCCTGGTGCTGCTGGCCTGCGGCGTGCGAGCCAACGTGATCCGCTTCCTGGCGCCGCTGACCGCCTCGCCGGCCATCGTCGACGAGGGATTAACCCTGCTCGAACAGGCGCTGGCAGCCGCCAGACCCTAGGCTGCTCACCAGCGCCTCGCATTTGTGCTAAAAAATGCGTTTTTACCCCCTTGATATGCTTGTCAGGGGGGCATCACGAATGCACAATGCGCCTCCGCTTTCAAGGACCGCCCGCTCATCGCAGCCCGGTCTTTTTTTGCGGCAACCAAATCCATAACGAGGCCGGAACAGACCGGAAATGATAGCGAGATGGGCTGCCATCTCACGACACCCGCTTCTTAGTGAGGAACACCATGGGGTATTTCACCGCTTTCCTGCCGGCCCGCGCCGGTCTGCGCCAGCCGTCTGTGCAACACATTGGCGCCCCCAGTGCCCAGGCTGACGCCATCGTCAACCTGATCCCCCCGGTCAACACAGAGGGGAAAGCATGATGAATGCCCAACCCGTCGGCCTGAAAAAAAGCCTGAAACTCTGGCACGTGGTCATCATGGGGCTGGCGTACCTGACCCCCATGGCCGTGTTCGACACCTTCGGCATCGTCACCGAGATCACCGAAGGCCACGTGCCGACCGCCTACCTGTTCGCCCTCATCGGCATGCTGTTCACCGCCATGAGCTACGGCCACCTGGTGCGCAAGTTCCCCTCGGCAGGCTCCGCCTATACCTATGCCCAGAAGGTGTTTCACCCCTATGTGGGCTTCATGGTGGGTTGGGTCTCCCTGCTCGACTACATGTTCATGCCGATGATCAACATGCTGCTGGCCAAGATCTACCTGGAGGTGTTGCTGCCGGGCGTGGAGCCCTGGACCTACATCCTGGTGCTGGCCGCCATCATGACCTTCCTGAACCTGCGCGGCATCAAGCTGGTGGCCAACTTCAACAGCCTGATCGTCATCATGCAGTTCAGCATCATCGCCGTCTTCATCGGTCTCATCGTCGCCGGGGTCTACCAGGGTGAGGGGCTCGGCACCATCACCAGCAGCCGTCCCTTCTTCTCCGAGCACATGAACGTGACGCCCCTGCTGACCGGCGCCTCCATCCTCTGCCTGTCGTTCCTCGGCTTCGATGCCATCACCACCCTGTGTGAGGAGACTCCGAACGCCGAGCGGGTGATCCCCCGCGCCATCGTGCTCACAGCGCTGATCGGCGGCGTGCTCTTCATCTCCGTCTCCTACTTCCTTCAGCTGTTCTTCCCGGACATCTCCCGCTTCCAGCAACCGGATGCGGTGCTGCCGGAGATAGCGCTCTATGTCGGCGGCAAGCTGTTCCAGGCGGTGGTGCTGGTGTGCACCACGGTGGCGGTGCTCGCCTCCGGGCTCGCCTCCCACGCCGGGGTGTCCCGCCTGCTCTACGTGATGGGGCGGGATCGCGCCCTGCCGAGCCGCTTCTTCGCCTATGTCCATCCCAAGTGGCAGACCCCGGCCCTGAACGTGCTGCTGGTGGGGGTACTGGCCCTCTCCGCCGTCTCCTTCGATCTGGAGATGGCGCTGGCGCTGATCAACTTCGGCGCCCTGGTGGCCTTCACCTTCGTCAATCTGGCGGTGATCGCCCACTTCTACCTCAAGCTCGGCCACAACAAGACGCTGCGGGATCATCTGGTGTTTCTGCTGCTGCCCCTGTGCGGCGCCGCCTGCATCGGGGTGCTCTGGCTCAACCTCGAACCCGCCTCCTTCGAGCTGGGGCTGATCTGGGCCGCTCTCGGCGCCCTCTATCTGTTGCTGCGCCTGACCCTGTTCCGGGTCCCGCTGCGCCGGCCCGAGACCGATCTCTCCTGAGCGCTACGCCCTTCCCGAGCCCGCCCCGCGCGGGCTCTTTTTTGGGCGACGCTGAGCAGGAGCCCTCCCATCACGCGGTCCGCTGCCACCCCGACGGCTCTCGCGCCTGCGGACACCCATCCCGGGGTTGACGCCCGTCAACAAAATGCCCAATAGCACCCTTTTTTTGCTTGTCACCCCCCCCCCCTGAGGGCACAATGTCGCGCCCCTTGAGAGCCGATGTTTTACAACATCGGTTCTTTGCATTTCAGGGGCAAACCACCATCCACCAAGAGGCCGGTCTTGTGCCGGAATTGATACCGAGATTGCTCAACAATCTCCCGACGTTGTGAGGAAATACATGGGGCATTTCACTGCTTGTCTGCCGGTCCCCACCGGCGTGCGCCACCCGTTTGGCGCCCCCTGTGTCCAGCGATGCCCCGCCGCATCCCTGATCCCGTTCACCTTCGCCCCCCGGGCCTGTGCAGAGGAGAACGCGTGATGGCCGGTGCCAAGCTGCTCAAGACGCTCACCCTGTTCCAGGTGGTGGTGATGGGTCTGGCTTACCTCACTCCCATGGCGGTGTTTGATACCTTCGCCATCGTCGGCGATATCACCGAAGGCCGCGTGGCCACCGCCTACCTGCTGGCGCTCGGCGGCATCCTGCTGACCGCCTTCAGCTACGGCCATCTGGTGCGCCGCTTCCCCTCGGCGGGCTCTGCCTATACCTATGCCCAGAAGGTGTTCAACCCCTACATCGGCTTCATGGTCGGCTGGTCCTCCCTGCTCGACTACATGTTCATGCCGATGATCAACATCCTCTTGGCCAAGATCTACCTGACCGCCATGTTCCCCGGTGTCGAGCCCTGGATCTTCATCTTCGGTCTGGTGACCGTGATGACCTTCCTGAACCTGCGCGGCATCAACCTGGTGGCGAACTTCAACGGCGTCATCGTCTTTATTCAGATCGCCATCATCCTCACCTTCCTCGGCCTCATCGGCTGGGGCCTGACCCACGGTGAGGGCACCGGCACCCTGCTCAGCAGCCGTCCCTTCCATGTGGAATCCGCCAGCATGCTGCCGCTGTTCACCGGCGCCACCATATTGTGCTTCTCCTTCCTCGGCTTCGACGGCCTGAGCTCCCTGTCCGAGGAGACCCCGAACGCCGGCAAGGTGATCCCGCGCGCCATCGTGCTGACGGCGCTCATCGGCGGCATCATCTTCGTCACCGTCTCCTACAGCCTGCAGCTGTTCTTCCCGGATCTGGCCCGCTTCAAGGAGCCGGACGCCGTGCTGCCGGAGATCGCCCTCTACGTCGGTGGCACCCTGTTCCAGAGCGTGGTGCTGGTGTGCACCACGGTGGCCGTGCTGGCCTCCGGCATGGCGGCCCACGCCGGGGTATCGCGCATTCTCTACGTGATGGGTCGCGATCGCATGATCCCGGAGCGGGTGTTTGGCTACATTCACCCCACCTGGCGCACCCCGGCCATCAACGTGCTGCTGGTGGGGGCCCTGGCCCTCTCTGCGGTGTCGTTCGATCTGGACATGGCGCTGGCCCTGGTGAACTTCGGCGCCCTGGTGGCCTTCACCTTCGTCAACCTGTCGGTCATCGGCCAGTTCTGGGTGCGGGAGAAGCGCAACAAGACCCTGAAAGATCACCTGCTGTTCCTGGTGCTGCCGCTGCTCGGCGCCGCCACCATAGGGGCACTGTGGATCAACCTGGAGCGCAGCTCCCTGGAGCTTGGCCTCATCTGGGCGGGGATCGGGGTCACCTATCTGTTCCTGCGTCTGGCGGTGTTCCGCATCCCCTTCCGTCAGTACGAGGAAGCGGCCGACGGCCAGTAAGTCATCCGCGTGATGCAAAGAGGGGAGCCCATGGCTCCCCTTCTTTCATTCAGACATCCGCCCCGGGGAGCCTTATCCCTTCACCTCTGCCCTATCCTGAATGTCCCCTGACGGCTGTCATCAAACCATCATAAAAATGTCACTTTGTCATATTTCTGTCATGGAGCCTTGCTGTAATGCGCCCGTCCATTTTCACAGACTGCCCAGAGGCAACATGCACAGCACCCCCTCTTCCCCACAACAGCAGACCCAAAGTTCCGGCCCACTGTTCAACTGGCTCGCTGTCATCACCCTGATCTACCTGATCCTGGTCGCCGTCGGTGCCGTCTCCCACGGCTTCAAGGGCTTCTCCGGCGGCGCCGAGGGCGCGGCCCAGATCTTCGCCTTCGCCAATAACCCCTTCGTCGCCCTCTTGCTCGGCATCCTGGCCACCGCCCTGGTGCAATCCTCCAGCACGGTCACCTCGGTCATCGTCGGCCTGGTGGCAGGCGGCCTGCCCATGGGCATGGCCATCCCCATGGTGATGGGCGCCAACCTCGGCACCACCATCACCAACACCATCGTCTCGCTGGGCCACATCCGGGACAGGGACGAGTTCCGCCGCGCCTTTGCCGCCGCCACCGTACACGACTTCTTCAACCTGCTGGCGGTGTTCATCTTCCTGCCGCTGGAGCTGATGTTCGGCCTGCTGCAGAAGAGCGCAGAGGGGCTGGCCAATATGCTGATGGGCTCCGCCGACATGTCGATGAAGGGGATGGACTTCATGAAGCCCCTCATCGAGCCGGCGTTGAACCTCATCGACAAGCTGGTCGCCTTCCTGCCGGGCAAGGGCGGCGCCATCGCCACCATCGTCATCGGTATCCTGCTGATCCTCGGCTGCGTCACCTGGCTCGGCAAGGTGCTGCAACGGGTGCTGGTCGGCCGCGCCAAGGAGCTGCTGCACAAGGCACTGGGCCGTGGCCCCCTGACCGGCATCGCCTCCGGCACCCTGGTCACCGTCATGGTGCAGTCCTCCTCCACCACCACCAGCCTGATGATCCCGCTGGCGGGGAGCGGTCTGTTCAGTACTCGCCAGCTCTACCCCTTCACCCTGGGCGCCAACATTGGCACCACCATCACGGCCCTGCTGGCGGCCACCGCCATCAGCGGCGCCGGTGCCAAGCTGGGGCTGACCATCGCCCTGGTGCACGTGCTGTTCAACCTGTTCGCGGTGGCGCTCATCTATGGCGTGCCCTTCCTGCGCGAGTTGCCCATCAAGGCCGCCGAGACCCTGGCCCGGGTCGGCAGCGAGAACAAGCTGCTGGCGCTCGGCTACGTGGGCGGGCTCTTCTTCGCCCTGCCTGCGCTGATGATGGTGGCGGCCAAGTAATTCCCGCGAAGACGAGGGGCACCCATCACGTGCCCCTCGTCCTTTGTCTGCCCAGTCACATCCCCTGCCCCTGTGGCTCGCCCTCTCTCCCCGGCTGGGATAAGATGCCACTCTCACCGCATGTAAGGAAAACCGATGAAATTCATACTGATCGCGTTGCTGGTTGCCGGCGTCGCCTACTACTTCTACTCGAGCAGCAACAACAAAAAGCTGGCGGCGGATAACGTGCGCCAGGGTGCCGAGTTCCTCGCCAGCAACAAGGAGAAGCCGCTGGTGACCACCACGGCCTCCGGCCTGCAATACGAGGTGCTGACCCCGGGCACCGGCACTGTTCACCCTACCGCCACCAGCAAGGTGAAGGTGCACTACGAGGGCAAGCTGCTGGATGGCACCGTCTTCGACAGCTCGGTCGCCCGCGGCGAGCCCATCGAGTTTGGTCTGAATCAGGTGATCCCTGGCTGGACCGAAGGGGTGCAGCTGATGGTGGAAGGGGAGAAGACCCGTTTCTACATCCCCGCCAACCTGGCTTACGGCGATCGTGCCGCCGGCAAGATCCCGCCGGGATCGGTATTGATATTCGACGTGGAGCTGCTGGGCATCCAGTAAGCCCCAAGGCTCAACCGCCATCAAAAGCCAAGGCCAGCGCTCACACGCTGGCCTTGTCGTTTCTGCCCATCCCCCCATTTCACCGCGCTCTCTGACCGAGCCATCCTGGCGGGCTCGCGTCCATCCGCCGGCGCTTCGAACCGACCAGACTATCAACCCATGGTGAACAGTGCTTATACATGGCGCTGGATTGTTAACCACAAAACCGGGGAGGATAATGACCTCAATCTCAGTGGCCCTTCGCCCTGATCCCGTTTAACGCGGTGCCGGTCAGCTGTGCCGATGCCGCCAACCAGGAGTCTCATCATGGCTATCGCTCCCGTCTGGTTCATCTCCCACGGCGCCCCGGATCTGGTCTTGCGCGATCAGCCTGCTACACAATTTCTAACGAAATTGCGCCTTGGGGATATCAAGGGGCTGGTGGTGATCTCGGCCCACTGGTTCAGCCGCACCGATCTGCAGCTCAACGTCGAGCCAACGCCGGCGCTGATGTATGACTTCTACGGCTTCCCCGACCCGCTCTACAGCATCCGCTGGCCCGCCAACAGCCCGGCCTGGTTGCAAGAGGCAGTGAGCGATCAGCTGCTGCTTGCCGGTTTGAATGCCACCCCGGTCAAGCGTGAGCTGGACCACGGCGTCTGGTCGCCGCTCTCCCTGATGGATCCGGCCAGCGAGATCCCGCTGGTACAGATCTCCATCCCGGCCAACTTCGACCCGAGCCAGCTGTGGCAGCTGGGAGAAGCACTGCAGGCCCTGCGTGAACAGGGGATCGGCATCCTCGCCTCCGGCGCCATCACTCACAACCTGCGGGCACTCGGAGCGGACGGCTCCCCTGTCCCGAACTGGGCGAGGGACTTTGCCCACTGGCTGGAGCAGACCATGGCCGCCGGCGATCGCCCAGCACTGGAAGATTACCGGGCCCGCGCGCCGGGGGCGGTGGAGTCCCACCCCCACGACGATCACCTGCGCCCGCTGTTCGTGGCACTGGGGGCGGCTGGGGCCGACAAACCCCAGAAGCTGCACGACAGCTGGGATTACGGCAGCCTCTACATGGGCTCCTACCGCTTTGGCTAAGTTCAGAGTGATAAATCAACACAATGGCGGGCCACTCCCGCCATTTTTTATGTGGCGATAGCCTTGGAAAGGGAACGAGAAAGGACAGCGATCAGGCACTCGGCTGTACGGGGCTGGCATCATGGGGACGGTTGGCCAGGGACCGATAATCAAAGCCTGATGACTTGTATTTCATGGTGTTGCAGAAATAAAAAAAGAGAGCCTCGGCTCTCTTTTTTTATTGTGCGGCGGGATCAGTAGAAGATCCGCTCGCCCCTTTCGCTCATCTTGAGCCACACCGGTTTGGTGCTGGTCTTGTTCCAGATACGGTGCAGGTAGCTGTAGAAACGGGCGCGATCTCGGCGAAACAGCATCACCGGGAAGGCGAGTAAACCCACCAGCAACACGAAGATGCGGCGCAGGATTATCTGAGTCAGAGAGAAGGGATGGAACATGATTTAGCACCTCACTGGTAAGACCACTGGGTGAATATTACGCCACAAACTGTAGGATTACTACACCATTAAAGCCGCTTTTTGGTAAAAATCCCCGCCAGCAGACCATGAAATGAAAACGGGTTACATTAATTAACCAAAAAACAACAATCATGAAAAAACGCGGCGGCTGGGCCAGAGTTAATTGGAAGGCTGACATCGGCAAGGAGATGAGAGAATGAAACTGGCAGAAGTCGCAGTCCTGAGCGTGCTGGGTCTGCTTGCCTGGTCACAGTGGCAGGAGTGGCAACTCAATCGAAATGACAGCATCGAGCTCGCCTACAGGGGCACCCCCACCGTCAGCCTGTGGCAATGTGGCCAGCTGAAACAGAAGATGTCGGCCCTGGCCGAGCAGTCGGCGGAGATGCAGTATCAGTTTCGAGGCCAGGCACTGGCCGACATGGATCGCTATCTGCACAAGGAGTGGCGCCTGCAGGGCTGCGAGCAGTTGATGGAGCAACAGTGAGCACTGAGTACGCAGAGAACAAGATATGGAATAGAAATGCTGGGAAGTACAAGAAGATGGAGGCACGTTCCGGAGTCGAACCGGACTAAACGGATTTGCAATCCGCTGCATAACCGCTTTGCTAACGCGCCATGCTGACAAGGTATTGAACCTTGAGAGTGATGCTCATGCTTGGTGTCATGAGATATTGGAGCGGGAAACGAGACTCGAACTCGCGACCCCGACCTTGGCAAGGTCGTGCTCTACCAACTGAGCTATTCCCGCCTTATTGCCTGATGTCAGTTACCCGACAACGAGGCGCATTATACGTACCCCGAGCACGGGCACAACCCTTTTTTCTGACTTTCAGCACTTTTCCCGGTCGTTTGCTCAGGCTTTAAACGCCTTGGCCGAAATTCCCTCGGCCCGCTGTGACTCCGTAGGCGAATTCAAGATAAAGTCATTGAAATGATTAGTCTTTAATCAGAGACTTGTCGCGTTTAGTAACTGGATTCTCAATTGAAAATCATACGATGAAATGGATCTTCAGGCCACGTGGGCTCAGACCACAGCTGATGCTGGCGTTTTTCATGTTAGGCCTGGTGCCCTTCCTGGTCGTCACCCTGTTTTTCCTCTACAGCCACGGCAAGGACCTCACCACCCAGACCTCCAATCATCTGGTGTCGGTACGTAACATCAAGAAGAGCCAGCTGGAGGATTACTTCGGCAACCTCAAAGAGCAGATCACCAACTTCTCCCAGCAAGACTTCGCCGGCGACAGCATAGGCCGCTTCTATGGCTTCACCGGCGCCTTCGAGAAGCTGGGCACCACGCCCCAGGGCGCTCGTGCCCGTGCCCAGGCCCGCTACGTGCCGGGCTCCTGGGACAAGTTGCAGCAACCCGACAGCAAGCTGGTCATCGAACCCTCCATCAGCGCCCTGATCCTGGCGGACGAGATGTACGGCCGGGTCCACCAGCGCTTCCACCGCGGCTATGCCGACATGGTGCGCAAGAGCAACTACAGCGACATCTTCCTGGTGGATCTCAATGGTGATGTGGTCTATTCGGTCACCAAGCACCCCAACTTCGCCACCAACCTGCTCTCCGGCCCCTATCAGGCCAGCGGGCTTGGCAACACCTTCGCCAAGGTCAAACGCCGCCTCGACGGGGGCCAGAAACCGCGACAGATCTTCGAGTTCACCGACTTTGGCCGCAACGAGCTGACCGGTCAGGTGGTCGCCTACCTGGCCGCCCCCGTCATGCAATATGACGATGTGCGCGGCGTGGTGATCTTCGAGCTGCTGCCGGACAAACTCAACCAGATCATGGCGGAGCGGGAGGGGCTCGGCGAGACCGGCGAGACCATCCTCGTCGGCCCGGACAAGCGGATGCGGGCCGACGCCTGGCTGGCGCCGGAATTTAGCGTGGAGAACAGCTTCAGCCCCAACTTCCGGCCGCTGCAGACCCCGCTCGTCATCAAGGCCTTGTCTGGCGAGCAAGGGGTTGGTCCCTTCCTCTCCTATCACGACGACGAGGTGCTGGCCGCCTATACCCAGGTCAAGGTATTCGATACCGAGTGGGCCTTCATCGCCGAGATCTCCACCAGCGAGGCCTATGCTCCCATCCGCCAGCTGGAGACACTAGTGATCCTGCTGGGGGCCGGCTCCTTGCTGCTGCTGACCCTGTTCTCCCGCTGGCTCTCTCACTCCATCACGGCGCCGCTGCGCTCCCTCACCGCCGCCGCAGAACAGGTGGCCGATGGCGCCCTGGATCACCCGATCGAGATCCCCCGTACCGACGACGACATCGACCGCCTGGCCCAGGCGTTTCGCCACATGCAGCGCTCGGTGAAGGACAAGATTGAACTCATCGAGTGCCAGACCCAGGAGCTGCAACAGCAGGTCAAGCTGACCCACAAGCAAAACCTCAGTCTGCAGCAGGCGGACAAACTCAAGGATGAACTGCTCGCCAACACCTCCCACGAGCTGCGCACCCCGATCCACGGCATCAAGGGGATGGCGGAGTCCATGCTCGCCAGCCAACAGGACCTGACCGAGGGCCAACAGAAGCAGCTCGGCCTCATCATCAAGAGTGCCGACGGCCTGGCGCGGCTGGTTGACGATCTGCTCGATTACCACCAGATGCGCTACGGCCAGCTGGAGATCCATTCCCAGCCTGTCGCCTCCAAGGGGGTCATCCGCCTGGTGCTGGATCTCTGTCAGCACCTGGTGCAGGCCAAGCCCCTCAGCCTGGTGGACATCAGCCCGCTCGAGCTGCCGCCGGTGCTGGCCGATGAGCAGCGGCTAGAACAAGTGCTCTACAACCTGGTGGGCAACGCCATCAAGTACACCCCCCAGGGCAAGGTGGTGCTGAGTGCCCAGGTGGAGGGGCAATTCCTGCGCATCCGGGTGACCGACACCGGCATCGGCATTCCCAAAGAGCACCTTGAGCACATCTTCGAGCCGCTGGTGCAGATGAGCCCCGAGGTGAGCAAGCAGGGGGCCGGCCTCGGCCTCTCCATCACCCGTCAGCTGGTGCACCTGATGGGGGGAGAGCTCTATGTGGAGAGCGAACCCAGCGTCGGCTCCACCTTCGCCTTCACCCTGCCGCTCGCCAGTGGCAAGGCGGGTGGGCTGACCCTGGACAGCCGCCAGATCGAGCACCAGCTGGTACGCCAGCAGCCGCTGATCCTGCCGGATTGGGAGAGCGACGATCTGCCCTTGCCGCCGGCCGATGCGCCCCTGATCCTGGTGGTGGATGACGAGCCCATCAACTTGCACATACTGCGCCACCTGCTGCAGCCCTGTGGCTACCGCATCTTGCCGAGCAGCGATGGCCACGACGCCCTCGCCAAGCTCGCTCAGGAGCCGGTCTCCCTCATCCTGCTGGATGTGATGATGCCGACCCTGTCCGGCTTCGATGTCTGTCGCCGCCTGCGCGAGCAACACCCCAAGGATCAACTGCCGGTGCTGCTGCTCACCGCCCTCAACCAGCCCAAGGACATCGAGGAAGGCTTCAACGCCGGCGCCAACGACTATCTGGTCAAGCCGTTCTGCAAGGAGGAGCTGTTCGCCCGGGTCAAGTCCCTGCTGGAGGCCAGCGCCGGCCGCGCCTCCCTGGTGGAGAACCGGCTGCTCAAGCAGGAGATAGAGCATCGCCTGCGCCTGCAAGGGCAACTTCACCAGGATCAGGAGCGGCTGCTGACCCTGCTCGGGGAAGGGGCCGATCCCATGGTCTTCATCGACGAGCAGGGCACTGTGCTGTTTGCCTCCCGGGTGCTGGCACGCCTGCTGGGACAGGAGCCGGAAGCCATGGAGGGGTTGCCGCTGGACGAGTGGCTGGCGGCGCCGCTGGCCAGTCAATGGCCGGACATGGTGACGAATCCCGAGCAAGATCTCACCTTCCTGGTGGCGGGTCAGCGGGATGCGCTCAACGCCCGTGCCCTGCCCATCACGCTCGGTGGTCAGAGCGCGTTCGCCCTCACCCTCAGTACCGAATCTCGCCAGGATGACAACCGGGTGATGGCGCTGGAGAACGCCCTCAAGAGCCTGTCCCGTCAGGCCATCATCGAGGATGGCCAACTGCTGGGCGAGCTCAGTCGGTTGGGAGGCGAGTTCCGCTCCTTGGCCGACAACCTCATCCGCCAGCAGGATGACGAACCACTGCGTCGGGCTTTGGTGGACACCATGCACCTCACCCTAGATGCCTGGCAGCAGAGTACCGGCAAGGGCAAGATAGTGCTGGCGGAGAAGAGCAAGCTGTGGCGCGTCTACATGGACAGATCCAGCCCCCAGACCCGCACCCTCGACAAGTACCTGAGCCTGGACACCCTGCCCAAGGCGCCGCGCTGGAAGACGGTGGTGGCCAGCGCCGAATACGTGCTCAAGCAGTGCCCCCTGAACGAGGCCCAGCAACAGAGCCTGCACCAGAGCACCCAGCTGCTGCGCCAGCTCGCCAACCGCAAGGGCTGATGATCCGGTGCGATCTCGGGTGGTATGTATCCCGTTGCCAGGAGGGATTGAGCAGATGGCATGCCAAAAACACCACACCCGCGACTGACGCGGGTATGGTGCATTAGGGGCGGTGTCATAAAGAGCGAAGGGGCAACGCCTCCAGGGCAGTGCGATTCAGCAAGCGGCCTGGCACATCAGAGACAAGGGCATACTGCCTATCCCATGTCAGCCGACTCTCACGTATCCCCCAAGGGCGCCGGCAACCCAACGCCTCTAGGATGAAGCATGTTCACTCAGGCCAATCCCCTATCACCCGGCTTATGGCGTCAATTCTCTATTCACCTGGGCAAAGGATTTGGGCCAGGGCTCCGCCTTCTGCAGGGCAGGCGGCAACTTGCGAATGGCCGCCTGCGCCTGGCTCAGGTCGGCATAATCTCCTTGCAGCACCACATACCAGGGGCGGCCATGGAAATTGGTTCGATAGACCCACACCTTGTCGGCGAGCCGATTGGCGAGCACAAACTGCTCGATGGCATCCAGTCTGCCTGCTCCCATCAGCTGAATACTGAGGTGGTTGATGCTCTTCTGGTTCAGGACGCTGGCGGGCGTCAGGCTGACCTTGCCGGATGCCTTGCCTTGCGACTCGGGCGTGGGGGCCAGTTTGGACACAGGTTCCGAGGCTGGCTTGGACACAAGCTCGGTGGCAGGTTTGGACACAGGTTCCGAGGCTGACTTGGACACCGGCTCGGGGGACGCTGCAGGCTCGGCCGCAACCAAGGGAGCAGAGGGGACGGCGGGCATTGGCATTGGCGGCTCAGGCGCCATTACTTCTTCGGTCGCGGTCGGCAAGGCGCCGCTGACCGGCATATCCAGCATGGGGGCCAGCGTGCCGGCCATACCATCGGCCTGCCCTTCGATCGACTCGGTAGCAGAAGGCAGGGAGAACCCGGTCTCAGCCGGCGGGATCAGGGTTGCTGTGGCGCCACTGCTCTGATCCGAGCCGGCGGCAGGCAAGCTGGCGTCCGCCGGCGCAGGAGCGGCCACCCCCACCTCGGGCTCGTCCTTTCGAGCAGAAAGATCTGAATAACTCAGTACCAGGAAGCACAAGATGCCGGCGACCAGACCGAGCACTATCTGGCGAATGAGAGAAGGGGTATTGCACTTGCGCAGATGAGATTCGGTCATCATGTCCTCCAGGACGTCATGAGCATGGTTAGAGGGCCACCGAGGCCACGAAAAGAGATCACCGGCCAGCATCAAAGCCAGTGAATCATGGGCAGGAGATAACATCCTTGATGAACGCGACCCGGTCAGGCAGATCCGTGATCTGGCCCCGACGCTGTCACTTCGCGTATCGATGCAGGACGAAGGAGCAATCTGGACAACGGCACCAGCAGCCATCTCTGCCTGTTACTCGTTACACCGCATAAAACGCCGGAAAACGATACCGGGGTAGCGCTGAACTCGGCCTGAATTCACCGGCTGTCCATCGGGATCTGGCCGCCGCCAGCCGATCATTTGGGCAGAATTGGCCTGAATACGCGGCCGACCCCTCTGCAGCGGCCCATACACCGAGGAGAAACGGTCTTGCCCCTCCAAAGGGGTTACGAGAGCCCATGGCTGCCGGTGGAACGGGCAGACAGCAAAAAGCCCAACCCGATCAGCCCGCCAACAGTCGCCATTTCACTTTCGAGATAGCAAGCCATACTATGGTTAACATAATGAATTGAAATGGGATTTCATGATGAGCAACGAAGCGGGGCAAGGCCGTATGGCCATCACATTGGCGGCCTTGGGGGTCGTCTACGGTGACATAGGCACCAGTCCGCTTTATGCCCTGAAGCAGAGTTTTGCCGGGAATATGGGGCTACAGCCGGGTAAAGAAGAGATCTATGCCATCGTCTCCCTCTTCTTCTGGACCATCATGCTCGTCGTGTCGCTCAAATATGTGCTGCTGGTGCTGAAGGCCGACAACAAGGGGGAAGGGGGCATACTGACCCTGGCCTCCCTCGCCGCCCGGCGCCTCTCCCCGCGCACGCGCGCGATCGTGATGCTGCTGGGGCTGGCCGGGGTCGGATTGTTTGTCGGGGATGCGGTGATCACTCCTGCGATCTCCGTACTCTCCGCCGTCGAGGGGCTGGAGATCATGGCCCCGGCTCTCGCGCCCTTCGTGCTCCCCATCGCCCTGGTCGTACTGGTGGTGCTGTTTGGCGTCCAGCACTACGGCACCGCCGGGATCGGACGCTGGTTCGGGCCCATCATGCTGCTCTGGTTCACCATACTGGCGCTGCTCGGCGTACTCGAAATCGCCAAGACGCCCGCCATCCTGGCAGCCGTCAACCCGCTCTACGCCCTGGATTTCCTGCTGGCGAGACCGGGGACGGCCTTCGTGGTACTGGGCGCCGTGGTGTTGTGCGTGACCGGAGCCGAGGCCCTCTATGCCGACATGGGGCACTTCGGACGGGGTCCGATCCAGCTGGCGTGGAATAGCTGGGTGATGCCGGCGCTGCTGCTCAACTACTTCGGCCAGGGAGCTTTGCTGCTGCGCCACCCCGAGGCCATCGAGAACCCTTTCTACCTGCTGGCCCCCGGCTGGATGACACTGCCGCTGATCGTGCTGGCCACCATGGCGACCGTGATTGCGTCTCAGGCGGTCATCTCCGGCACCTATTCGGTGGTGCGCCAGGCCATCTTGCTCGGATTTCTGCCGCGCCAGGAGATCCGCCACACCTCCGAGCACGAGAAGGGGCAGATCTATCTGCCGCTGGTCAACTGGCTGCTGCTCGGCGGCATAGTGCTGGTGATCTTCTGGTTCAAGAGCTCGAGCAACCTGGCGGCCGCCTACGGCATCGCCGTGACCGGCACCATGGTGATCACCACGCTGCTGTTGATGGTGGTCGCCTTCCATCGCTGGAAACAGCCGCTCTGGCTGATCGGCCTGGTGGGCACGCCGCTGCTGGTGATGGATCTGGCCTTCTTCAGCGCCAATACCACCAAGTTCCTCGCGGGCGGCTGGCTGCCCGTACTGTTTGCCCTGCTGATCATAGTGGTGATGACCACCTGGAAGCGTGGCCGCGAGCTGGTGCTCGAGAAACTCGAGAGCCAGGCGTTATCCTTGCAGGGCTTCGTCGACAATATCCAGATCCGTCCGCCGCTGCGGGTACCTGGAACGGCAGTGTTCCTGTCCAAGTCCATCAAGGTCGTGCCCCACGCACTCCTGCACAATCTCAAGCACAACAAGGTGTTACACGAGCGGGTCATCTTCCTGACCATCAAGGTGAAGGATGAGCCCTGGCTGACGGGGGAGGAGCGGCTGGAACTGCTGCAGATCGGGGAAGGATTCTGGCAGGTGGTGGCCCATTTCGGCTATCAGGAGACGCCATCGATGGAGGAGATCTTCCAGGCCTGCGCCAAACAGGCATTGAAGGTGAGGCTCAATACCACCTCCTTCTTCCTCTCCTACGAGTACCTCATCAGCACGGACATACCGGGTATGGCGCGCTGGCGTGAGAAGCTATTCATCTGGATGAACCGCAACGCTCTTCGGGCAACCGACTTCTTCCAGATCCCGACCAATAGAGTGGTGGAGCTGGGCGTGCAACTCGAACTCTGAGTGCGCGTCTCGGCAACGCCCCTCCCCCTGAATCAGCCGCGGCAACGGCAGACCCGACCGGCATATTCACGGGGTAGAGAGGTACGCCGACCATACACAGCCATGGCTGTGTATGGTGACATCAAGATCTGTACATCAGTGGCGTTCGCGAATGGGAAATGGACCCAGTGTGGGGGAATTTACCCAGGTTCCCTGCCCTTCCCTCCGCCCCCAACAGAGAAGCGTCCCCTGAACAAGGGAAGAGAGGCATTGGCTATAGCTGAACTGAGGTATGGGCTGGCATAGGATAGAAATGCCAAGCCCGCGACTGGCGCGGGCTTGAAGGACATAAATGGCGGAGAGACAGGGATTCGAACCCTGGGTGGCATTGCTGCCACAATTGATTTCGAGTCAATCCCGTTCGGCCACTCCGGCATCTCTCCACGGGCCCTCATATTGACCCAACCCAAGTCGGGAAATCAATGTAAATATCGTTGCAGATCAGATGACTGCCTAATAAATCAGCACCTAACGGCAAAGTGCACCCAAGGGGCATTCCCCATCCAGATCCGCTCCCCATCCCGGCGTGACCACGCGGCCGTGTCGGGACTTGTCGATGCTCCATCCCCCCTGCCGCCTTTCTCCGGGCTGCGGCCTTGTCCAATGAGACCAGGAAAATAGAGGCCTGCAGGCTAAAAAGAGCGCAAGAGTCGCATAAATCCGGCTCGGGCATACCTGGCTCCGGCGCTGGTAATCACCGGGCTATTGGTTAACAATCCCAGCTCTTTTTTTGGGAGGGAAGCGCTTCCCTCAAGACATGCTGATAGGAAAAACCATGTTGTATACACGTATCGCCTCACTGCTGCTGGTGGTTGCCAGCCTCTGGGCCGCGCCGGTCTGGTCCATCACCTATCCCCTCCCGCCGGACGGCAGCCGCCTCATCGGCGAGCTGGAAGATTACATAGTACAAGAGGGCGACCACCTGGAGCTGGTGGGTAAACATACCCAGATTGGCTTTTTGGCGCTGCTCGAGGCCAATCCGGGGGTTGACCCTTATTTGCCCACCCCGGGCACCCGGCTGACCCTGCCAACCCAGATGTTGCTGCCCGATGTGCCCAGAGAGGGGATCGTCATTAACCTGCCCGAGCTGCGGCTCTACTACTTCCCCAAGGGCAAACAGGAGGTGATGGTGTTGCCCATCGGCATCGGTGACATCGGCCGCGAGACGCCGGAGATGACCACCACAGTCATTGCCAAGAATCCGAATCCGACCTGGGTGCCCGGCCCCATGGTGCGCAAGTCCTGGCTGGAGCAAAAAGGCATAGACCTGCCGGCCGTGGTTCCCCCCGGGCCGGACAATCCCCTCGGCAAGTTCGCCATGCGGCTTGGTTATGGCAACAAGGACTATCTGATCCACGGCACCAACAAGGATTTCGGCGTCGGGTTGCGGGTCAGCGCGGGCTGCATCCGGTTGCGCCCCGACGACATCGAGACCCTGTTCAAACTGGTACCGGTCGGTACTCAGGTGCGGGTGATCAATCAGCCGGTCAAGATGGCGGTGGAGCCGGACGGCCGACGCTGGCTGGAGGTCCATTCCCCTCTGTCCCGCACCGAGGAAGAGCTGGCCGAGGGGGCCCCCCTGGTGCTGTCCGCCGAGGTTGAGCAGTTCATCGCGGCCCCCGAGGTGGACAGCGCTCGGGTGACGGCCGTGCTCGACAGCAAAAACGGGCTGCCCCAGCCCGTCAGCGGCTAACTGATGGGATCGGCTATGTCCGCACTGCGATACGGGCCCTGGAGCCTGATCGCCCTGCTCGCCAGCCCAGTAGTGTGGGCAGACATACTGTGGATGCACAACGGCGATCGCCTCACCGGCACCATAGAGGAGATCACCGACGAGCAGATCAGTATCAAGCCAGCTTACAGCCAGGCCCTGACCATCCCACGTGATGCCATCAAGCGCTGGCGGCTGGACAAACAGGAGCAACCCAAGCCGCTGACCAGGACGGGGATCCCGTTGCTGGACTCCCCGGATGAGCTCAACGCCTGGTTCTGGAGCGGGACAGGGGATCTCAACATCAAGTTGAAGGAGAGCGACAAGAAGACCAACAACGTCAACCTCAAGGCCTCCACAGAGCTGGCCAACCTGGACTGGCGTTACACCCTGGATGGGGAGTACATCTACGAGACATCGAACAGCATCACCGACAGCCACGAGTACAAACTCAGCCCCAAGCTGGACTTCTTCTTCGATGAGCACTGGTTCCTGCGCTCCTCCCTCGATGCCGACTACGACCTGATCGACAGCAACTACCTGGAGCTGAGCTATGCCTCGGGACCAGGTTATCGTTTCTGGAACGACAAGCGGCGGCGGCTGGAGTTGATCAGCCAAATCGGTCTACAGCGCTCCTACTTCACCCCTGACGTCTGGAGCGGCTCGGATCTGTTCGATGACCGCATCATCAACTACCCCTATCTCAGCCTGGGATGGGACTATCGCCAGCCTGTCTCCGTCTGGCAGCAGCGGTTCGAGCTGTTCAGCAAGGGAAGCTACGAGAAGTTCATCGACCAGCCCTCCCCTTACCTGACCCGCAACCAGTCCATCAACGGCAGCCTGGGGCTCAGGTATTACTTCAACGATCACCTGCGCCTCTCCTGGTCGAGCGAGCTGAGCTGGGACGATACCTGGCTCGAGTATGGTGGTCTCAGGGATAGCCTGGATGAGAAGGAGTGGCGCCACACCATCACCTTGGGGGCCAGCTTCTAATCTCCTCCGCCAAACGTCAGAAACGACACAGGCCCACCGAAGTGGGCCTGTGTTTATCCGCGTCAAACGAGGAGGGGGATCAGAAATAGATGCGGGTGAGAGACTCGATGACGCAGCCGGGGCGGCGGATCCCTTCGATCTCTATCTTGATCTCTTTGAGCAACTCGAGCCCGCCCTTGATGGGGGTGACCCTGGACAGCTTGGTACGGGCGCGAATATTGCTATCCACCTTGATGGGGTACGGGAAACGCACCTGCTCCAGGCCGAAGTTCACCACCATGCGAGCACTGGGAAACTCCGGAGTCGCCTCGTCCACCGAACCGGTCAGCTGGGGCAGCAGGGCCAGGGTCAGGAAGCCGTGAGCAATGGTGGTCTTGAAGGGTGACTCGGCCGCCGCGCGCTCAGGATCGGTGTGGATCCACTGGTGATCCCCGGTGACGGACGCGAACCGATCGATCAGCGGCTGGCTGACCTGCAGCCACTCGCCGACATGGGTCTCTTCCCCTATCCGGGCCTGCAACTCGGCGTACAGGCTGGCCGCCTCGCCGCTCAGCTCGACCGGGTTCTCCTCGGTCAGAACCGGCTGGCTGTTGACCGCCTGAGCCTGAGCCGCCCCCTGCCGTCGCAGCAGTTGCTGCTCGGCCTGCAGGTCGAGCACCCGACCCAGCAGCGGGTGAAGGTGTGCTTTTTGCTGAAACTCACGCCAGTAGTCGCGGATCGCCGGAGAGAGCCAATCCTTGAGCTCAAAGGGGTGCTGCGCCAGTATCTCGCGCTTGTGTTTCAGAAAATCGACAACTTTCATTTACCGATCCCTATTCGATTCAATGCCTGTAAAGAGGTCTAACCAGTCCTATTTTATGAAAGTTTCACCAGTAAGTGCAAAAAAATCTCGGCGTACAACTGTACCAGAGGTGAGAGTGATCACTAACCTGCGGGGGAAACCAGGCTTGAATGTGCAGTAAAAACGATTAACGTGGCGACAACGTCACCGGAAATGATGGGCGTGAAAAGGGAGCCGTTCAGGGTATTTTTTCCTCAAGGCCCCCATTTTCACTCAATCGATCCGGGCTGACCACCAGTCGGCCCGGTTCGCCGCATCCAGGAAGCTCCAGGCCAGGATCCGGCTCACCTTGTTGCCCTGCGCCATGTCGATCACCCGAACCTCACTCGCCCCCGCCTGTGCCAGTGCCTTCCTGGCGGCCGGCAGATTCTCCTTCTTCGACACTAGCGAGCTGAACCAGAGGCACTGGCTGGCGACCTCCTTGCTCTGGCCTATCATGGCCGCCAGAAATGCCGCTTCTCCCCCCTCGCACCAAAGCTCGGCCTTCTGGCCACCAAAGTTGAGCACAGGTGCCCCGGCGACCGCCTTGCCGAGATTGCGCAACTTGCGCTCAGACCCCTTGCTCGCCTCGGCCAGAGAGGCGTGAAACGGCGGATTGCAGAGTGTCAGGGCAAAGCGCTCCCTGGGGCCAACAATGCCGCGAAAGATCTGCTTGGGATCGCTCTGATGACGGCAGGCAATCTGACTGGCCAGCCCATTGCTGCTCGCCAACAGGTTGGCCGCCTTGACCGAGACGGGATCGATGTCCGATCCCACGAAGCGCCAGCCGTATTCACGGGCCCCCAGCAAGGGATAGATGCAGTTCGCCCCCACGCCGATGTCCAGCACCCGCACTCCCTTGCCGGTGGGCACTTCCCCCGCGCTCTCGGCCAGCAGATCCGCCACTCGGTGCAAGTAGTCCACCCGACCCGGGATGGGCGGGCACAGATAGCCCGGCGGCAGATCCCAATGCTGGATGCCATAGTGCAGCGCCAGCAAGGCCCGGTTGAGCGTCTTGACGGCGGCAGGATCGGCAAAGTCGAGTGTCTGGGTGCCGTGCTCGTTGATGAACACGAAAGGCCGCAGCTCGGGCGTGCGCTGGCAGAGAGCGTCAAAATCGTAGGGGGCTTGATGGCGATTGCGCGGGTGCAATCCGGATTTATGCTGGGTCTTCATGCTGGGCCTGCCGAGGTTCAAGGGGGCCACACTATAGAGAGTTGATGACGGAAAGTCTAAACGGCGGCCATAAAAAACCGGGCCATCAGAGCCCGGTTCAAGTGAGGTTGGAGAAACAGTCCGTACTACGAGCCGTTTGTCCAGCCTGACTCAGATCTCGATCCGGCGTGCCTGCCAGAACTTGCCACGCCAGTAGGAGCTGTCCAGCTTGGAGCGCGTCACCCCGGCTCGGGTGGAGGCATGGATGAATTCACCGTTGCCCACATAGATGCCCACATGATTCAGGCGCTTGCTGATCTTGAAGAAGACCAGGTCCCCTTCCACCAGATCCCGCTTGGCAACACGCGTGCCCTCATGGACCTGGGAGCGGGTATCGCGGGGCAATTCGATACCGACCGCATTGCGGAACACTTCACGGGCGAAGGCGGAACAATCGATACCACGCTGACTGCTGCCTCCCATGCGATAGGGAACACCACGCCACTCTTTATATACGGTCAGGATTTCGTTCACATCGGGTGTCTGCGAAGCTTCCGGTTCAACCACGGGTTCCATCATGGAAACTTCGATCTTGCTCGCGACCTCGGTCTGGGGTGCCGAGGCACAACCCACCATTCCGAGCGCGACCAGCAGTAGCATCAGGTGGCGCAATCCTTTATCCCCGCAAAATAGTAAAACTTGTTAAAATACGGCCCGGAAGGGCAATTTATAAGGCAACAGCACCCGACTATATCCAAGAATTCTATCGAGGCAAGTGAAAATCCCTATCGACATCACATTTTTGCAAGGAAATGCATTATTTTTCATAATTAATGTGATCATGCCCAAACAATATACAATCCCGAAAGTGACCATGAGGGCCAGCCAAAACTGATCCTTATCGCTACTTCAGCCTCTTTTTTAAGTGAAAAATTATGATCTCTGCGGATCTCTATTTGTTAAAACCAGCTCAGATCGACGCCGACCAGTTGATATCGCTGCCTGGCGAGCTCTCCTTGGAGGAACTGCGTCATTGGCATGAGATCCGGCAGCCACATCGCCAACGGGAGTACCTGCTCGGCCGTGTCTTGCTGCGCCGCCTGCTGGCCGAGCGGCTCGGTTGCCCGGCCGATGAACTGCAGTTTTGCACCAACGTTCATGGCAAACCCGCCCTGTGCAGCCATCACTGGCAGTTCAATCTCAGTCACAGCGGCGACTGGCTGGCGCTCGCCCTCTGCCAGCAAGGGCCGCTCGGCATCGACATAGAGATGGGCCTGCGCCGCCGGCAGATACTGCCCTTGGCACAGCGCTTTTATGCACGGAGTGAATACGAATGGCTGGCGGCATTGCCGGAAGCGGGGCAGGAATCGGCATTTTATCGCCTCTGGTCACGCAAGGAGGCGGTGCTGAAGGCCCAGGGCAACGGTATTGCCGCCGGGCTCGACAAGGTGTGTTTCATGCCCGAGGAGGACTGGCGGCTGGAGAACCGACTCGACACCCAGTCCTATCAGGTGCAGGACTGGCCACTGGGCAGCGGCTGGCTCTGCCTCGCGGCCCCAACCCGCAGTGTCAATGGCTACCTGCTGGATGGGCGCTTGAAATCCACCCCCCTAGGCCCCATGTTAACTCACACCATTTTCCGAGAGTCAGCCTCATGATCGTCGACATCAATCCCCAGAATTTCCACGCCGAACTGATCGATGCGTCCATGAAGAAACCGGTCGTCATCTATTTCCATGCGCCCCAGATGCCAGAATGCCAGGGCATGACCCCGCTGGTTGAGGCCCTGGTCGGCCCGGCCAATGCAGAGGTCACCCTCGCCAGGGTCGATATGAATGATCCCCAGTTGCAGCCGCTGGCCAGCCAGCTGGGTCTGCGCGCCCTGCCCGCACTGGTGCTGTTCCATCAGGGCCGGCCGGACGAGCAGGCCATCCTGGAAGGCCCGCAAGATGAGGCCACCCTGCGCCAGTACTTCGCCGCCTTCGCCCCCAAGGAAGAAGAGCTGTTGCTCGAGCAGGCCAAACAGGCGCTGGCCGAAGAGCAGGCCGATCTCGCCCACGCTCACCTCACCAAGGCGCACCAGCTGGCACCGGAGCGTCACGACATCAGCCTGTGGCTGGTGCAAGCCGCGCTGGATCTGAATCTGCTGGAAGAAGCGCAGACATTGCTCGCGACCATCCCCATGGTGGCGCAGGATGATCACTATCAGGCGCTGAGCTCTCGTCTGGCGCTGGCACTGCAGGCCGCGGACAGCCCCGAGCTACGAGCCCTGGAGACTCGTCATGTGGCAAACCCGGGAGATGATGCACTCAGTCAGGAGCTGGCGGTGCTCTATAGCCAGGTCGGTCGGCAGGAAGAAGCCCTGGCACTGCTGTTCAGCATCCTCAAGCGCGACATGGCGTTTGGCGATGCCAAGAAGATCTATCTCGATATTCTGACGACCATGGGCACCAATCCGGTGGCGCAGAATTACCGTCGCAAGCTCTATAGCCTGCTGTATTGATCGAGAGAGAAAATAAGAAGTCTGGGTGATGCCGAGCTATCGGCATTGCCTTGTTCAGGCGAAGGATGGCAAAACGCGGGATGTGACGAATTTCAGGCAAAAAAAATGGCGCATTAAAATGCGCCATTTTTTCGCATGGATTACTTCTTGTAGGAAGTAGCCATGTTGTCGATGCGCTGGTTAGCACGCATAGCTTCTTGCTTGGCTTCTGCAACATCAGCAGCGATCTTGGATTGATCAGCACGAACAGCGCTAACATCTTGAGCCAGTTGGTCAACTTTGTTAGACAGATTCTGAACGGAAGTTTCCAGTTCGCTGGTGTTTGCACAACCGCCCAGCAGAGCGGACAGACCAACAACACCTACCAACAACATTTTTTTCATTTTTAAAGCTCCCTTTAACTCGCCAGACGTTTAGCAAGCGGCGTGATTATGGCACAAATAAATCCGAGTTTGGATAGGCCCCATCGCAGATAAACGCATTAAAACCCTCATTTTTTTTTAAACGTACACTTTTTGTGCAAACCTAAGTCAAAAATGAGTGCCCTGGATGAGGTTCGTGCAAAGCGTAACCAAAAAATGTACTTATTTCAATTTCGTATGAAGCTCAGGCTGAACGTTCTGCCAACAATTGACGGTATTGCACCAGATCTTCGATGGTCAGCACCGGCATCTGATGCTGGCGACCAAATTCCACCAGATCGGGCAAGCGGGCCATGGAACCATCTTGCTTGGTCAGCTCGCACAACACCCCAAAGGGTTTCAACCCAGCCAACTGCATCAGATCGACAGTGGCTTCGGTGTGACCACGTCGGGTCAGCACACCACCGGTACGGGCACGCAGCGGGAAGACATGGCCTGGACGGTGCAGATCCGATGGTTGGGCACCGTCGGCGATGGCGGCGCGGATGGTGGTGATGCGATCGGCGGCGGAGACACCAGTGGTCACCCCCTGCGCCGCTTCTATGGTCACGGTGAAGGCGGTCTGGTAGTGGCTGGAGTTCGCCTCCACCATCATGGGCAGCTCCAGCTGGCGTACCCGTTCATCGGTCAGGCAGAGGCAGACGATGCCGGAGCACTCGCGGATCATCATGGCCATCTGTTCGTTGGTCATGCTTTGTGCGGCGAAGATGAGGTCACCTTCGTTCTCGCGATCTTCATCGTCGGCCACCAGCACGCCACGACCGGCACGCAATGCGGCCAGCGCAGCTTCGACGCGAGCAATGGGATCACCAAATTCACTGAGTAGAGACTGATTCATGGTAAGACTCCTAAATAAGACAAGGACCAGAATCAGGGCATGGGAAGGCAGACAGAAGTGGGCATGCGGCAGCCAGCCCCAAGGGGCCTGACCGGCACACTCTGTCTTATCCTCTTTCATCCGGACTATAACCGTCGGCTCCGGCATCTCACCGGATCTGCTGACCCCGACCAAGGTCGGGCGCTCGCGGGCTCCCCGAGTCAGATCGGGATACCGCCGGTGGGGACTTTCACCCCGCCCTGAGAATAAGCGCAGACAGCGTAAAGAAAAAAAGCGCTGGATACCAGCCTAAAAACCATCAGCGACAGGGCGGGTTCAGCCTGCCTTCGTTGCGGTCAGCCTGCGGCAAGGGCGCACGGCGCGCTGTCTTTTCTGATTTTGTTTGTGGCATATTGCCGAGAAAAGTACCCGAAAAATAATGCGCCTGACCACAGGCCAGAAAAAACGCGACCTGCACAGACTCAGGCGCCAACACCACAAACGGAATCATGACAGAGATGGAAAAGAAAATACTGCTGACGGATTGCCCCGACGCCAAGGGCCTCATCGCCAAGATCACCAACATCTGCTACAAGCACCAGCTCAACATCAACAAGAACGATGAGTTCGTCGACCACGAGAATGGCCGTTTCTTCATGCGCACCGAGCTGGAGGGGCGCTTCAACGACGAGACCCTGCTGGCGGATCTCGACGATGCCCTGCCGGCTGGCGCCCAGCGCCGACTGGTCAAGGCGGGCAAGAAGCGGATCGTCATCCTGGTGACCAAGGAGACCCACTGCCTCGGCGACATCCTGATGAAGAATTACGCCGGCGCGCTGGACATGGACATAGTGGCGGTGATCGGCAACTACGACACCCTCGCCGAGCTGACCGGCAAGTTTGACATTCCCTTCCACGGCGTGAGCCATGAGAACCTGAGCCGGACCGAGCACGAAGAGCAGGTGCGCGCCCTCATCGATGGCTATGAGCCCGACTACGTGATCCTGGCCAAGTACATGCGGGTGCTGACCCCGAGCTTCGTGGAGGCCTATCCGCGCAAGCTCATCAACATCCACCACTCCTTCCTGCCCGCCTTCATCGGTGCCCGCCCCTATCGTCAGGCATTCGATCGCGGGGTCAAGTTGATCGGCGCCACGGCGCACTTCGTCACCGACGATCTGGATGAAGGTCCCATCATAGAGCAGGACGTGATCCACGTCGGCCACACCTTCAGCGCCGACGACATGGCCAAGGCGGGCCGGGATGTGGAGAAGTCCGTGCTGAGCCGGGCACTGGAGCTGATCCTGAACGAGCGCGTCTTCGTCTATGGCAACAAGACGGTGGTGTTCAAGTAAGGCCGTAGCAGCCAGCACGACACCAACAAAAAAGGCTCCCGAGGGAGCCTTTTTTATTTGCCTGAATTCACTCGTGCAGCGCCAGACCGTTGATGGTCGCCATGCCCTTCTCGAGTTTGAATTCGGCATTGAGCCGTTCCTGCTCCGCCTTCAGATAACCCTGGGCGGTGAACTGCGCCAGCATGGGTGCCAGCTGTGGAACGGCCTTGCCCAGCTTGTCACCGAGGCTGGCATGGAGCAGCCCGGACAGGGCCTGCATCCCCTCCTCGCTCCCCATCAGCTGCTCCAGCGAGGTCGGTGCCAGCTTGGCCTCCCCTTTCACGCTGACGGGCTCGCCATTGAGCTGGGCGCTGAGATCCGCCAGCTCCAGCGTGGCGCCCCGTTGCAGCATCTTGTCCAGCGCCTGCTGGATAGCCGCCTCGTCCACCCGCTGGCCACTGGCCGCCTGCAGCGTCTGATAGCCTTCCAGATCCAGCCCCTTCAACGACAGATCCAGATTGCCCAGGGTCAGCGCCAGCTTGTCGCCCTCGTTCTCCAGATTGAGGGTCGCCACCTTCATCTGATAACGGCTGGAGAGGGTCTGGGCATCGTCACCCGCCAACTGAGTCGAACTGGTCAGCCCCTGCAGGGAGAGCTTGGCGCTCTCCGGCAGCGTCAGGGAGAAGGCGGACAGGGTTGCATCGCTGCGAGGCGAGAGCCAGACGCCGCTGATCTCGGCCACATCGGCGCTGCCCTTGAGATCCGCCAGCACCATGTCCATCTTGCTCTGGGCATCGTGCAAGGTGATTCCCTGCCACTGGAAGGTGATGTGGCCATTGCCATCCAGATCGCCGCTGTAACTGCCGTTCAGGGGCAGGAAGCTGATCTCGTTCATCCCCTCCTTGACCTTGAAGTCGCTCAGCCAGAAGCGGGCGCTCTGGCTCTGGGTCAGGAGGCTGCTTGCCGATTCGAGGCCAAGTTGCCACTGCTGCATGCCCAGGGCGGTGAAGACGGGGGCCAGCGTCCCCTTGGCGGTATCGAGCAGCAGCTGGCTCTTGATATAGAACGGCAAGATGCGGTTGCTGCTGTTGAGATCCATCTCGATGGGCTCGCTCCCCGCCAACTGGGGATCCAGGCTCGCCAGCGCCTGCGGCGTCACCACCACCTTGAGCACGCCGTCACGGGTAAACAGGTTCTCGCTGCTTGGGGTCCAGGTGAGCTCGACGCCACTGCCCTGTTTCACCTTGGCGATCTCCTCGGCGAGGATCCGGTCGAAGGTTTGTCCGGTATACCAGCAGGCGGCCAGTCCGCCTGCCACCAATACCGCACCGACGGCCAGGGCCACTTTCTTTTTCATCTTGATCTCACTCTCTAAAGGCGTATTGGCGCACTCTACGGGGCAGATGGGGACACAGGCAAGTACCTTCCCGGCTCAGAACCCATTATCTGCGGTCACTGCTGCGTTTTTATAGCAAGGGGCTGAACAGGTAGAAGATGTTCTCCAGCAGCTTCTTGTACCAGGGGCGGGCCCGCCACTGGGCCAGCGACATGGGAGTCGCCTCCAGCATGTAACCCTGCACCAGCTGATTCATCTCGGCGACAAACACCGGATTGTCGATGAGCAGGGTCACCTCGAAGTTGAGCCAGAGACTGCGCCTGTCGAGGTTGACTGTGCCCACCAGGGCGAAGTCGTCGTCCACCAGCACGCTCTTGGTGTGCAGCAATCCGGCATCGTAGCGATAGATCTCGACCCCGGCCTCGAGCAGCTCCTCCATGAAGGAGTTGCAGGCGTGGTTGGCCATCAGGGAGTCGTTGCGTGCCGGCAGCACCAGTTGCACCAGCACGCCGCGGGCCGCCGCCGAGGAGAGCGCCGCCGCCAGCGGATCGTCCGGCACGAAATAGGGGGTGGTCAGCACCAGGTGGTGGCGCGCCTGATAGATGGCCAGCAGCAGGCTCTGCTGGATGCAGTCGCCGCCGACGAAGGGGCCTGAGGGAATGAGCTGGGCACGATAGTTGGTCTGGGGCCAGGCTTCGGGCTCGTGCTGCAGGCTGTCGAGCAGCCGCTCGCCGGTCTCCATCTCCCAGTCGGAGACGAAGGTGGACCACATCAGCGGCACCACTGGCCCCTGCACCCGGATCATGATGTCGACCCACTGGCCGACCCCCGCATCCTGTTTGAAGAAGCGGGGATCCACCATGTTCATGGAGCCGGTGTAACCCACCTTGTCATCGATCACCACCAGCTTGCGGTGCATGCGCAAGTCCTGGCGCTGGAACGGGATACGCCAGGCTCCGACCGGCAACACTTCCACCAGTTTGACCCCGGCCTTGCGCAGCCGCTTGGGCCAGGCCGAGCGGAAAAACGCCTTGCTGCCGATGGAATCGAGCAGCACACGACAATCCACGCCGCGCGCCGCTACCTCGATCAGCGCCTCGCCCACCGCGTCCGCGTGCCCGCCAGGGTGCCAGATGTAGAACTCCAGATAGCAGGATTGGGAAGAGTGGCGGATGTCGCGCACTATCTCCTGCAAGATGGCATCCGGCTTGTGCAACAGCGTCATCCGGTTGCCGGACAGCATGGGCATGGCCAGCCGCCCCTGGATGAGATCGTGCAGCGGCCGCGCCTTGCTGCCCACCTCGCAGCAGTGCTGGGGGAAGAGGCGAGCCAACTGGCGGATCCAGATGGCGTAAGGCCGGTACATGGCCTGGGCCCGCTCGGCCCGCTTGCGGCCCAGCCTGATTTCACCAAACAGCACGTAGAAGCCGACCCCGGCGAAGGGGATGGCATAGATGAGGGCCAGCCAGGCCAGCGACACCCCGATGGGACGCCGCTTCATCACCACCCGCAGCGACACCCCCGCCACTATCACGGTGTGGAAGAAGAGCAGCAACCAGCCGAGAAAGCGAGAAAACAGCAACTGAACGTCGTATTCCAGACCGTCGAGCAAGGCGACTCCTTGATGTCATGGTGAAATAGAGTGGGCAGACCCCACAGAGCCAGAATGGTATGCTGAAGAACAAACCCATTCTATCAGGTCGTTAGCATGATCCTGCAATCTATGCTGTTGAGTCTGGCCATGCTAGGTCAAGGCTCATATGACATCAATGAGCAACAGATAAATCAGTACCTGCAATCCCAGGTGCAAGTGGATAAACAACTGGAGTTGCCCGGCATCATCAAGGCCCATGTCCAGCTCGAGCAGAGCGACGTCCAGATCGGCCGCCAGAGTCCGGATACCGCCAGGGTGTTTGGCAAGGGCAAGCTGAAGATCGCCCTGCCGGATCAGACCGAGTACGACGCGCTGCTGAACATGACCTATGAGGCCAGGCCGCGCTACGACAAGGCCCAGAGCGCCCTGTTTCTCGACAATATGAAGCTGATTGACTACAAGCTGGAGCCGGCGGCGGCGGAACAGAAGTTTGGTTTCATGCTGAGGATGCTGCTGCAGAGCATGGAGAAGCGGCTGGAGACTCAGCCCGTCTACAAGCTCGATGACAAGGATCCGAACCAGGCCTGGCTCAAGGACAATCTGCTGGGGCTGGAGCTGTCACCGGGCAAGATCCATCTGCTGACCAAGCCCCGGTGAGTCAGTTGTAAATCGTGGGCGTGGCTTGACGCACCAGCAGCTCGATCTGGTAACCCTGCTCGCGCTGCTGGTGATAGAGGGTATAGAGGGGCCCATCCAGCTCGTGCAATGAGAGATGGGCGAAGCCCGCCTTGAGGTAAAACGGCTTCTCGAACGGCAGGGCGTGACAGACCACGGGCTTGTCCAGCAGATCGTTGCAGGCGCGCTGCAACAGACGAGAGCCCAGCCCCAAGGACTGGTAATGGGGCAACAGTCGAAAGCCGCACAGATGGTAGTAATCCTGCTCATCGCGCAGGCGCACGGCGCCCACCAGCCAGTGGGCGTCGCGCACCACGAAGATCCGCTCGGCCAGATCCGGCACATAGTGGGAAAACGTCGTCTCGTAGTAGTCCCTGATCAGGGAAAGATCCGCATCACAGTACTCTTCGAAGCTGAGCTCCATCGCCCGGCAGCTTGTTACACCCATGTCACTTTCGGCCACCCAGGCCCTCTCTTTTTGCCTTTATCGTCCGACCTTGCCTTGCAGATCGGACCAGTTGGATTGGTACAACAAAATAACACGCCTTTAACTTACAAAGAAGCCAATAGCCTGATGACTATCCCCCTGTCATCTCAGCTTCCGCTGAAGAGCAGGCTGACTTGCCCGTTCAATTGACTGCCTGGATCATCCTACTCGCTTTACGGATCTATGCCATAGATGGGATCGCAAGACTTTGATTTAGAATGGTAAAACATTAACGTAAATATTAATTAACAATGATTATTGTTATCATACCCAAAATAAAGATTCATTTGAGTAGCGATTTATGCTTTTCCTTCTAGGGTAAGACCTTGGCATAGCCAGGCGCTGTCGTTGCCGACACAGGAGCCATCCCGTCCGCATCTCAGGATGCCAAGTCGCAAGGAGAAGAGCATGTTCAAGACGACCTCCCCCTTACTGATGCTGATGTTCCCCGCCCTCGCCTGGGCCGGTGATCTGCATGCCCCGTCCGCCCCTTATCACTTCAGCAGCGCACAGCTAAGGGCTGACCATAGTCCGGCGCTACCGCTGGAGGAGGCTCACTTCGTGTTTGGCGAGGCCGCCATGGCCTTCGATCTGCACGACTTCCTGCTGCAACAGGCGCCACATCTGCTGCCCAAGGAGGAGGTGATCCTGCATTGGAGCGGTATTACCAGCCTCAACCCCCAACTGTTGCTGGCGCTGATGGAGGCCGATAGCCAGCTCATCTCGGCGCCCTCGAAGCAGGCCATGGCGGCCCCCTTCGCCAACCTGGTCAAGGCGAAAGGCTTCGATAACCAGCTGGAGCAGATGGCCCGCCAGCTCTCGGATCGCTTCTATCAGGCCAGGAGTCAGCAGCAAAACACGCAGATAGGCCCCACCCTCCCCCGCGACGATGCCCATAGACTCGCCCTCGCCAGCCTGCTGGGCGAGCAGGATCAGCAGCGGCTGACCGAGCAGTGGAAAATCCTGTTCGGGACCGATGCCCTGACCCGCGCCAAGGCCAGCATCGCAGACTCCCCGGCTCGGCTGGCCTCCGGCCAGTTCCAGCTCCCCTGGCGGCAGGGATACAGCTGGAAGGTCAACGGCGCCCACTCCCACAGCGGCTCCGGCTATCCCTACACCTCCATCGACGTCTCCTACGACTGGCCGGGCTGGGGCGGCGCCACCTACACCGTGACTGCCGCCAACAGCGGCACCGTCACCGTCTTCTCCCGCTGCCAGCTCAGGATCACCGCCACCAATGGCTGGGCCACCAACTACTACCACATGAGCGGCATCTCGGTGCGCAGCGGCGACTATGTGACGGCAGACAGCCCCATCGGCACCTATGCCGGCAACCGCAACGATGCCCTGTGCGAGGGGGGGTCCTCCACCGGCCCGCACCTGCACTTCTCCCTGCTGCGTAACGGCGTCTATCAATCTCTGCAAGGGCAACGCCTGAGCAGCTATGGGATCAACGTGGGCAACAGCAACTACGACGACAACTGCAACCGTTTCTGGCTGCAAGACGGTCGCAACAACCAGCGAGTCTGCGCCTGGCAGCCGGTCTACAACCATGGCCTCGACTAGTCATCAAGTAACAGAAAAGACAGTAACAACAATGAGTTGATGGTTTTATGCAAGCCGTCACAAGTCCGCATAACCCACCTTGAGGATGCTCACAAAACAGCCACTCGGTGATTGCCGCCACCGAGTCGCGATGTGAGGCTTTGGGTGCCCATTTGGGCACCCAAACAAGGACAGACAATAATGAAAAACACAGCGGGGATCTGGGTGATCGCAGGCATGCTGATCGCCCCACTGGCGCAAGCCGACGTCATACTGCACGCCTTCAACTGGAAATACAGCGAGGTCACTGCCAAGGCCGATCTCATCAAGGGGGCGGGCTACAAGCAGGTGCTCATCTCACCGCCCCTCAAGTCCTCCGGCAACGAGTGGTGGGCCCGTTATCAGCCCCAGGATCTGCGGCTCGTCGACAGCCCCCTCGGCAACAAGCAGGATCTCGAGCAGCTGATCGCCGCCATGCAGGCCCGTGGCATCGCCGTCTATGCGGATGTGGTGCTCAACCACATGGCCAACGAGAGCTGGAAGCGCAGCGACCTCAACTACCCCGGCACCGAGCTGCTAGGACAATACGCTGCTAATCCTGATTACTACGGCAGACAACGACTGTTTGGCGACCTGTGGCAGAATTTACTGTCGCCATCCGACTTTCACCCAGAGGGTTGTATCACCGATTGGAGCGATCCCGGCCATGTCCAGTACTGGCGTCTGTGTGGCGGCGCCGGCGACAAGGGGCTGCCGGATCTTGACCCCAACAACTGGGTAGTGAGCCAGCAGCAGGCCTATCTCAAGGCGCTCAAGGGGATGGGGATCAAGGGTTTTCGGGTCGATGCGGTCAAGCACATGAGCGATTACCAGATCAACGCGGTGTTCACCGCCGAGATCAAGCAGGGCATGCACGTGTTTGGCGAGGTGATCACCACAGGGGGCGCCGGCAGCACCGATTACGAGCGCTTCCTCAAGCCCTATCTCGACAACAGCGGCCAGGGCGCCTATGACTTCCCGCTGTTCGCCTCCCTGCGCGGGGCGCTCGGCTATGGCGGCAGCATGAACCAGCTGGCGGATCCCGGCGCCTACGGGCAGGCCCTGCCGGGCAACCGGGCGGTCACCTTCGCCATCACCCACGACATCCCCACCAACGACGGTTTCCGCTACCAGATCCTGAACCAGACCGACGAGAAGCTGGCCTATGCCTATCTGCTCGGCCGGGATGGCGGCTCGCCCCTGGTCTATTCGGATCATGGCGAGACCCAGGACAAGGACGGCCTGCGCTGGCAGGACTACTACCTGCGAAGCGATCTCAAGGGGATGATCCGCTTCCACAACGCCGTGCAGGGTCAGCCCATGCAGCTCGTCGGCAGCGGCGACTGCTTCGTGCTGTTCAAGCGCGGCAAGCAGGGGCTGGTCGGCGTCAACAAGTGTGATTACGAGCAGGAGTACTGGCTCGACACCGCCAAGTTCGAGCTGAACTGGTATCGCAACTACAAGGACGTGCTGGATCAAAGCGCCGTCATCAATGTGCAGAGCCAGTGGGTGCGGGTCGCCATGCCGGCGCGCAGTGCCCGACTCTGGCTGCAGGAATAAGTCGGCAAGCTGCATGTGCGAGGCCGCCCGAGCGCGGCCTCCTCTTTTTGGCTTTTCTTCTGGCGCGTCTCACGGCGAGCTTGTTCTGCCCCGCCCCCAATGCTTTACTCAACGTGGCTAACGAGGCTTAAGGAGCAAGCCGTTGAAAGCATGGATCTTGCTGGGAGCCATTCCCTTGATTTCCCTCTCTGTCTGGGGCCAGATGCCGTCACCGGCCGAGGTGGTGATCCTGACGACAGAGACCCCTCCCACCATCAGGGTGCAGCCCGTGGTCACGGCGAAGCCACAGCCCGCCACCGTATCTGATCCCAGCCCCGCCCCTGAACTGGCCAAGGCATCGGCTCCGGCACCTCGCCAGATCCAGGTCTACAAGTCGGTGCAGAAAAACGGCGTGACTCGCTACTCCGACATGATGCCGGAGCAGGGCCACTATGAGCTGCTGCTGTTCAACGACTGCTACGCCTGCGATCCCGCCTCCAGGGTCAACTGGCGCACCACCGGCCTCTTCCTCTATGACTATGCCAGCACCATCAAGGCGGCGGCCAAGACCTACAGCGTCGATCCCGCCCTCATCCGGGCGCTTATCCACGCCGAATCCGCCTTCAACCCGCTGGCCGTCTCCCGCAAGGGCGCCATGGGGCTGACCCAGCTGATGCCAGCCACCGCCCGCGAGCTCGGGGTGGGCAACGCCCTGCTGGCGGAGCAGAACATCTTCGGCGGGGTGAAGTACCTGGCGGGCTTGCTCAAGCAGTATGACGGCAACATCTCTTTGGCCACCGCCGCCTACAACGCCGGGGCCGGTGCGGTGCAGAAGCACGGTGGCATCCCGCCCTATGCGGAGACTCGCGCCTACGTGGAGCGAGTCAAACTGCTGCACCAGCGCTACCGGGATATGCTGAGCGCCCGGGGCCTGTAAAGCATCAACATTCCCCCGCTATCCCCGATACCGAGACCCGCCCCCCATATGGTTCGGATGTCACTGCCGCACCGGCACCACAAGGCGCTGCCGAGCCGCTCGGAGTTTGTAAAACCCACAACCCCATAAAACAAAAAACACGCCCGAAGGCGTGTTCTAGAGCGGCATGTCGCGCGAGCTTATTTCTGCTCGGTCGCCACCATGCGATAGGCCAGGGCACCCAGGATGCCGCCGACGATGGGGGCAACCCAGAACAGCCACAGCTGGCTGACGGCCCAGTCACCCACAAACAAGGCGACACCTGTGCTGCGCGCCGGGTTGACCGAGGTGTTGGTCACCGGAATGCTGATGAGGTGGATCAGGGTCAGGCACAGACCGATGGCGATCGGTGCGAAACCGGCCGGCGCGCGGCTGTCGGTGGCGCCCATGATCACGAACAGGAAGAAGCCCGTCATCACCACTTCACACACCAGGGCCGCCAGCAGGCTGTAACCACCCGGTGAATGCTCGCCATAGCCGTTGGAGGCAAAGCCGGCAGTCAGATCGAAGCCGGCCTGGCCACTGGCGATCACATAGAGCACGGCACCCGCCGCTATCCCGCCCAGCACCTGAGCCACTATGTAGGGCAGTACACCGGAGGCAGGGAAACGACCACCGGCCCACAGGCCCACGGTCACGGCCGGGTTCAGGTGGCAACCTGAGATGTGGCCGATGGCGAAGGCCATGGTCAGCACGGTCAGACCAAACGCCAGGGAAACCCCGAGCAGACCTATCCCCACATTCGGGAATGCCGCCGCCAGCACCGCACTGCCACAACCCCCCAGCACCAGCCAGAAGGTGCCCATAAACTCAGCTGCATATGGTTTCACGCTAATAATCTCCCATGATGATGAAATATGAGCCGGGGCTCATGCGGACACTGTCATTAAACAGGCGCCACATTATGGGAGTGTGAATCAAGAAGATGAAGTGAGCCTATTTTGTCTATGAAATGTGATTTACATCACAAGCCATTGATTAATTAAGTGAATCATCATTAGTGCGCGTTAGAAATCATGCTGAGCCCGCCCATCGTCTGCGACAGACTGCGGCGGGAGTGTGGTTTTTAGCAGCAGTGACTAAGCAGGTAGGGAGCGGTCACCCTATTTTTTGAAATCAGGACGACACTCATCGATAGCGACCGCGCACCGAGCCGGTCACCCGCCCCGCCATCTTGATCAGGCTCTGGCGGGTATGGAAGTGGCAGAGCGCCACCCCGAGGGCATCCGCCGCATCCGCCTGGGGCGTGGCCGACAGCTTGAGCAGATGGGTCACCATGTGCTGCACCTGCTCCTTGGCCGCCCCGCCCGTGCCCACCACCGCCTGCTTGATCTGGGTCGCCGAGTATTCGCTGACCGGCAGCAGGGCGTTGACCGCCGCGACGATGGCACTGCCCCTGGCCTGACCCAGCTTCAAGGCCGAATCGGCGTTGCGGGCCATGAAGACCCGCTCGATGGCGAACTCGTCGGGCTTGAACTGGGTGATGATCTCGCTCACCCCGTCATACACCTGCTTGAGGCGCGACGGCAGCTCGCCCAAGTCGGTGCGGATGCAGCCTGACCCCAGATACTCCGCCTTGCCTGCGACGATACGGATCACGCCGTAGCCGGTGATCCGCGAACCCGGATCTATCCCCAAAATAATGCTCATGAAACCATCGTTGCTCTAAAGGCAGATCATGGGCGCCAAGATAGCAAACAAGCCCCCGCTTGGCTCGCACAGCCGCAGGCTGGCCCGCTGACTGAGCACCTAAGCACCATCTTATACAGTGGTATGGCGACGCGCTGACCAGTGCGCCCCATCAAGCCGTGGCCCATGCCAGCGTAAATCCCCCCTCCCCACCCGAGCGTTATTCCCCGGCCAGGGTCACCAGCTGCTCGGCCAACCGATGGCTACGCAGATAGCTGTCGATGAGGACGCCATCGGCCTTGCCCGTCTCAATCTGTGCGTACCAGTGCGCCAGCATGGCATTGAAACCGCGCCGCGCCAGCACCGGCTGCCAGTCATCCACCGCGATGCTGCTCAGCTGCTTGCCACGGGCGAGGGTGCCCTGGGTGCAGTTCTCCACCTGCAGCGACAGATCCTCGCCATAGAGGCTGATGCGCTCCTCGGTGATCCCGGCGCTGCGGTTCATGCTGCCGCTCACCGCCGTCTGCCCGCTCTGCCAGGCCACGCTCACCCCGGCCAGCAGCTGGGGTTGCTGGCTGCTGCGCCTGAGCACGGCATGCAAAGGGCCGGTGGGCGCGCCGCCATAGTGGCAGAGGCTGTCGAGCACATGGATAAAGTCATCGAACAGGAACTGGCGGGGCAACCCGGGCAGGGCGTGGCGGTGCTTCTGCCAATGCAGCTCGGTCACCGGTTGCTGACGAGCGGCCGCGAGCGCGGGTAGGTAACGGCGGTTGAAGCCCACGAACAGCGGGCAATCCTTCGCCATAGCGAGGTTGCCCAGCGTCTCCACCTCGGCGGCGCTGTCACAGAGTGGCTTGTCGACAAAGGTGGGGATGCCGGCGCGCAGACACTGCTCGGCCAGCCTGCCATGCACGGCGGTGGCGGCATGGATCATCACCGCATCCGGGCGGCTCGCCAGCAGCGCATCCACCTCGGTAAAGCACTCGGCGATCCGGTACTGGCGGGCCAGCTTGTCCAGCACTTGGGGATTGCGGGTGCAGAGCAGCGGAGTGACCCGCTCATCGCTGGCGAGCAGCGGCAGATAGGCCTTCTGGGCGATATCGCCGAGACCAATCAGGGCAATGCGCATGGGAACTCCTTGTCATGAGTGCGATAGCCGCAGGGTAACATCTCGCCCGCACCGAACGCATGAAATCGGCTCTGTGCAAACGATGGGAGGGGATACCCGCTCAGCGGGGAGTGTTCTTGCTGCCATCGGCTGGCTAAGATGCTCTCTTCACGTGCTGATCCCATCAAGGAAGACCATGAGCAACTCGACCCTTCACTCTCTGTTTCGCTACAAGGCCTGGGCCGACGGCGAGCTGCTGGATGCCATCGCCACCCTGGACCCGCAAATCCACGGGGAGGCACACCACAATGCCCTGCGAGTCTTCAACCACATCCATGTGGTCGACGCCATCTTCCAAGCCAATCTGCAAGGACTACCCCACGGCTTTAGCGCCACCAATACCCCGGAGACACCGACGCTGGCGGCATTGTGCAGCGCCATCACCGAGCTGGATGCCTGGTATCTGGAGTACGTTGCCAATCTGAGCCAACGGGATGCCGAAGCCCTGCTCGCGTTCAACTTTGTGGATGGCGACAAAGGGCAGATGTCCCGCGAAGAGATGCTGCTGCATCTGGTGACCCATGGCGGTTATCACAGGGGCGCGATCGGACGAATGCTGGTGCAATGCGGCATCACGCCCCCGCGCGATACCCTGACCACCTTCCTGCATCAAAGCGAACCCAGGCGGCGCGGCGGCTGATCCATAAAAACAACGAGGGCGGCTAATGTCGCCCTCTATTTTGGGGATGTAGCCTGCTCTCTGGCATCGAGCCACTTGCCGATTCGGGCCCCCAGTTCGGAGCAAAATAGGGCGCTGACAATGGCCCCTATCATTCGGTTGGTCTCGGAGAGCGCTTTTGTCTCAACAAACTGGTAGGCAATCAGATTGAAAATAAGGATCCCGAGCAGCAGTCCCAGGCCGCTACCCACCTTCTCTCTTCTGGATCTCGCTTGCACCGCCATCTATCGCTCCTGTACAAGGGAGCCGGCCATTCAGCCCCTCCCCTTATCCATAGGCCGAACAAGATAGCAAAGCCGTACCAGCTTGCCCGCCTTTATCGCACCTGCTTACGCGCTTTGATGACGCAGTTCAAAAAACAATGATTTTCTGATGGTTACCTCCGCTTTGTGCTCGCTGGCACAGCTTCGTTTGACTTACCATAGCCGTCCAGAACCTGTTGAACAGCGATGGGTTGCTGCCCTCGTTGGTCAATGGAGCATATTGGAAGCTGTAATCGACGGGCGGTAGCGTGTTTTTTGTAGATTGGCGCTGAGCTTGCGAAGCCAAACATACGAGATGTCAAAAAGGTGGGTGTCCCTGATTTGTTAAATATATACAATCAGTACATTCATAATTTGTGCAAAAATGCCTTCCTTGGAGATTTGATGGACGAGATACTTTCGAAACAACACTACCGTCGAACATTTTTTGTCATGGTTTTCTTCGTTCTAGTATTTGCCTTGGTCATTAGATTCTTTGTGATTCCCCAGTTTTATCCGCAGCAGGCACTTACTTTTCCAGCACTACTCGGATCTCTATTAGATAACCTCGTAGTTTCTCTGTTTATCACTGTCTTTCTAGGAGTGTTTATTTTCTGGCTCACACCGGACATAGTTAAGCGCTCCGCAATCGAGGTTCTCGCCCCCAAACAGATAAATCCACTACTCAAACAGGCCACCAGTGCAACAAGGTCATGGATATATATGGGTGCATGTGGACGATATACCCGGGCCACGACTATACCAAAATTGGCCGAGGTCGCACGAACAGAGGGAATAGGGAGAGACATAACTATTTGTATATTGAATCCCAAAAATGAAGCTCTCTGCGCAACTTACGCCACCTATAGAAGAAGCCTAAAATCTGCCAAGTCAAACAAGCCATGGACGGTGCAAGTCGTTCAGGAAGAAGTGCTGGCAACAGCAGTCATTGCTCTTAAATATCAATTTTCAGAACCCCTGTTACGTATTCGAGTATTTTTCGTGGATCACTTTTCTGCTTTTCGCTTGGACATATCAGACCTGTACGTAGTCGTGACCAAGGAAGACAAGGAGGCATCGGCATTACGAGCTGATGCAGGTACCTACTTCTACGACTCCTATAAAGATGACGTTCGTCTAACAGAACGACAATCCAAAGAAATGTCATGCTGTGGGAAGCTAGAGTTCATAGGGGAAATCGACGAAACAAAATTACGGGAAGTGCTCAGATGCGCCGATATATTTGATGAAGCCAAACTAGATAATTTGAATATAGAGCAGCTGCTTAAATCGATTAACAAACCACAAGACCCATATTAGAAACATGATACAATCACTTGAAAAAATTGAATATTTACTTGAGCAAAAAAATATCACGTTGCCTGACCTCCTTAAGCTTCGTAGTAAGCTCAATTTACCTTTCAGGCTACATCCACTTGGATTCTTCGCATGTACGCTGCTTACAGAAGGTACTCGAAAACTCCGCTTGCACTACTGGCCGGTAGCCGGTGCAACCCAGCAATCCCCTGAGTGCCAGATTCATGATCACCTCTTCGAATTCAGAAGTTGGGTTCTCACTGGTGCAATTGAAAATATTGAGTATATTATTTCGTCGGAAGGTCGTGAGCTAGCAGTGTATCAGACAGAATATTCTGGCAATCAATCTACACTCAGCAAGATGGACTTTACGTTAAAGCTTACTGAGCAGAAACGTAAATTATATCAAGCCGGTTCGTCATACAGTATGTCCGCAGGAGTCCTACACGAGACAGTAAGGCTTGGATCTGAACCCGTATTTACGGTACTGGTGACGAATGACGTCTCTACTTCGGCGCCTGTAGTGCTAGGCCCAATAAATGGTCAACAGCAATATATATATGAGCGAGATATTGTTCAAGAGTCTGTCGTTGTAGCAATGCTCGCTGAGGCAGGATACTGATTTCAGCAGGTTGGACTGAGATTATTTAGCCCATCATTTCCCTATACAATTATATAGAGTAATAATTTTAGATCAACGATTGTGTGGATAAAACATCCTAAATGAAATAAATTTATTTCGGCTTTAAAAAATCAGGGGTATTGTTCAATAGACTTCTAACTGAACGAAATTATGGGGTTACCCATTAACCCATAAAAATAGATAATCTACGATTTATAAATAATAAGGGCGACCATCTGGTCGCCCTTATTATTTTTGGCACCTCCCAATAACGGAAATATCACCGCGCCGGTCGCTTGGCACCATTCCCTTTGGCGGCAGGCTTGCCACCCTGAGCTACCGATTTGGCGCCAGGATTGGCAGTGCCAGCACGGCTGGGTGCCTTGCCATTTTGGGCGGGTTTGCCCTGCCCGACCGCTTTGCCCTGACCAGCGCCTTGGGCTGTGGGTTTGCCGTTAGAGCCTGTTCCTTTACCAAACTGGCTACCGACCGGTTTGCCGTTGCCCGCCTTGCCGTTCTTGTTGGTAGCAGGTCCTTCACTACGAGCCCCCTTATTGCCTTGCGGTGCGGTCGCCGAGGCGCCCTGTGCGGCAGCGCCCTGTGCGGCAGCGCCCTTACTGGCAGAGGCGCCCTTGCCAGCCCCATTGCCCCGCTGGTGCACGATATTACTGTGACGGGTCAGGGCCGGTTTCAGCCCCTTGTTGATGCTGCGCTCGGCCTTGGCTTCGCCACGTCCTTCCGGCGGCACCAGGCAGTCGGGGCCGTTACCGATGAGGTGACCCTTGCCCATCTCGAGCAGGGCCTCGCGGATCATGGGCCAGCCGGCCGGATCGTGGTAGCGCAGCAGCGCCTTGTGCAGGCGGCGACGGCGCTCGCCCTTGACCACGAACACGTCCCCGCCCTGGCGGCTCACCTTGTTGAGCGGGTTTTTCTCGGTGTAATACATGGTGGTGGCGTTGGCGAGCGGCGACGGGTAGAAGTTCTGCACCTGATCCAGCTTGAAGCGGTTGGTCTTGACCCAGAGCGCCATGTTCACCATGTCCTCATCCGTGGTGCCCGGGTGGGCCGAGATGAAGTAGGGGATCAGGTACTGCTGCTTGCCCGCCTCTTTCGAGTACTTGTCGAACAGCTCCTTGAACTGGTAGTAGCTGCCCATGCCCGGCTTCATCATCTTGGAGAGCGGACCCTCCTCGGTGTGCTCGGGGGCAATCTTGAGGTAGCCGCCGACGTGGTACTTGGCCAGCTCCTTGATATAGCGCGGATCTTCCACCGCGATGTCGTAGCGCACCCCGGAGGCGATCAGTATCTTCTTGATGCCCTTCACATCCCGCGCCTTGCGATAGAGATCTATGGTCGGGGTATGGTCGGTATCCATATGCGGGCATATGGTCGGCCAGACGCAGGAGGCGCGGCGGCAGGTCTGCTCGGCCCTCGGGCTCTTGCAGCGCAGCTTGTACATGTTGGCGGTGGGGCCGCCGAGATCCGAGATGACGCCGGTGAAGCCCGGCACCTTGTCGCGGATCTCTTCGATCTCTTTGATGATCGACTCTTCCGAGCGGCTCTGGATGATGCGCCCCTCGTGCTCGGTGATGGAGCAGAAGGAGCAGCCGCCGAAGCAGCCACGCATGATGTTGACCGAGGTCTTGATCATCTCGTAGGCCGGGATCTTCTCCTTGCCATAGGCCGGGTGCGGCACCCGCTGATAAGGCAGGCCGAACACCCCGTCCATCTCGTCGGTTTCCAGCGGGAAGGCGGGCGGGTTGACCCAGATGATGCGATCGCCGTGGGCCTGGGAGAGCGCACGGGCACAGCCCGGGTTGGTCTCGTGGTGCAGGATGCGGGACGCGTGGGCGTAGAGCACCTTGTCCTCTTTGACCCGCTCAAACGCCGGCAACTTGACGTAGGTCTTCTCCCACGGCTTCTGCTTGGGCGGCTGCACCAGCACCGGCTTGGCCTCCTGCGCCGCCGGCGCCACCTCGGTGGCGTCGTCGGAGCAGGGCGCCCCTTCCATATAGGGGTTCATGATGGGGTCGATGCGGCCGATCTGATCCAGCTTGCTCGAATCCACCCCGCGCCACTCGGGCAGCGGCTCCTTGCGGATCACCGCGGTGCCGCGGATATCCTGCATGGTCTCCATGGTCTCGCCGTTGGCGATGCGGTGCGCCACCTCGATCAGCGGGCGCTCGGCGTTGCCGTAGATGAGGATGTCGGCCTTGGCATCCAGCAGGATGGAGCGACGTATGGTCTCGGACCAGTAGTCGTAGTGAGCGATGCGGCGCAGGGACGCCTCTATGCCACCTATGACCACGGGGACCTCCTTGAAGGCCTCCTTGCAGCGCTGGGTGTAGACCAGGGTGGCGCGATCCGGCCGCTTGCCGCCCACATCCCCCGGGGTGTAGGCGTCGTCGTGGCGCAGCTTCTTGTCGGAGGTGTAGCGGTTGATCATGGAGTCCATGTTGCCCGCGGTCACCCCGTAGAAGAGGTTCGGCTTGCCCAGGCGCATAAAGTCATCCTTGGATGACCAGTCCGGCTGGGCAATGATGCCGACCCGAAAGCCCTGGGACTCCAGCATGCGGCCGATAACCGCCATGCCGAAGCTCGGGTGATCCACGTAGGCGTCACCGGTCACCAGGACTATGTCACAGCTGTCCCAGCCGAGCTTGTCCATCTCCGCTCTGGACATGGGCAGGAAGGGCGCAGTGCCGTAGCACTCGGCCCAGTAGCGGGGATAGGAAAAAAGGTGGGTAACCGGCTGCATTTTGAACACCTGGAACAATTCGGGTCGCGTATTATACCGGCAGAGCCGTGCGGGAGCGATGGCTTTTTGCCCCCATAAACCCAGAGGGATAAGGCGTGGGCGCCCGTGAAGCGAGGTGCACCGCCGCCGTGGCGGCAGACTGCGCCGACAACCGGCCAACGAAGAGGGCGCCCGCAGGCGCCCTTCTCAATCCAGCGGCTTCAGCCTGGCCGCTCAGGCCGCCGGCTTGCCCCGCTGCTCGGGCTCGCTGTCCGCCGTCAGCGCCTCGTCCACCAGCAGATCCCGCGCGCCCGTCATGCCGGCCCGCCGGGCCAGCAGGTGATAGATGGCCGGCACCATCACCAGGGTCACCAGGGTCGCCAGGGAGAGGCCGAAGAACACCACAGTCCCCACCGCCATCCGGCTCTCGTAGCCGGCCCCCATGGAGATCATCAGCGGCACGGCGCCTATGATGGCGGTCAGCGAGGTCATCAGTATGGGCCGCAGGCGGCGCACCGAGGCCGCGATGATCGCCTCCTCGAATCCCTCGCCGCGCTGGCGCAGCTGGTTGATGAACTCGACGATGAGGATGCCGTTTTTGGTCACCATGCCGATCAGCATGATCATGCCGATCTGGCTGTAGATGCTCAGCTCCTGCCCCGTCAACCAGAGCCCGAGCAGGCCACCGAAGATGCCGAGCGGCACAGTCACCATCACCACGGTCGGGGTCAGCAGGCTCTCGAACTGCGCCACCAGCACCAGATAGACCACCAGCAGGGCGAGGCCGAACACCAGCGCCATCTCCCCCTGGTTGTCACGGTAGTCCTTGGAGTCGCCGGCATAGTCCACCGTCATGCCGGCGGGCAGATGGGTGCTGGCCCAGCCGTCGAGGAAGTCGAGCGCCTCCCCCAGGGTGTGGCCGGGGGCCACGTCCGCGGTGAGGGCGATCGCCTTCTGGCGCTGGTAGTGATTGAGGCGCTGCGGGCTCGCCACCTGCTTGACGGTGGCCAGGGTCGACAGGCTCACCATCTCGCCGCTGGCCGCCTTCAGATAGATGCGGCTGACATCGGAGATCCCGTTGAAGTCGCGCTGGTTGGCGCGCAGATAGACGTCATACTCCTCGCCCCTGTCTACATAGGTGGTCTGGCTGACGCCGCCGAGCAGGGCCTGCAACGAGCTGGCCACGGTGGAGACGGGGATGCCGAGTTGGCTGGCCCTGTCCCGCTCTATGGTCACCTGCAGCTCGGGGGTCTTCTCGGCGTAGTCCAGATCCGGCGCCAGCATCAGGCCGCTCTGGGCCGCGGCCTGTTGCAGGGCCAGCCCTTGCTGATAGATCTCTGCGTAATCCGAGCCCTGCAGCACGAACTGCACGGCGGCGGTGGAGCCGCCCCTGAACCCCGGCTGGAAGGTACGGATCATCACGTCCGGAATGCCGGCGAGACGACCACTCAGGCTGCGGCCAAATTCGGTGGCGGTCTCGTCCCGGGCGGCCCAGTCGGTGAGCTGGATGATAGCCATCCCGGTCTGATCGCCGCCGCGCCCGAAGGCCGGGGTGCTGAAGCTCATGGCCTGCACCACCCCCTTGCCGAGCAGCGGCATGATGGCGGCCTCCACCTGCTGCATGTTGCGCTTCATCCGCTCTATGCTGGTGCCCTCGGCCCCCTTGACGAACACATAGAGCACGCCCCTGTCCTCGGTCGGGGTCAGGCTGGCGGGCAGCTGGCTAAACAGGGCGCCGATGCCGCCGAGGCAGAGCAGCAGCACCAGCGGCGTCCAGACGCTGCGGCGCAGCACCCAGCCCAGCAGGTGCCGGTAGTGCTTTTCAACCCAGCCGAGGCCCTTGTCCAGATTGGCGGTCAGGGCGTTGGGCTTGTCGACGGCGCGCATCAGCCAGGAGCCCATGGCCGGGGTCAGGGTCAGCGCCACCAGGGAGGAGAAGAGCACGGCGAGCGACAGCAGGATGGCAAACTCGGTGAAGAGCCGCCCCACCATGCCCTCCATGAAGGCGATGGGGACGAACACCATCACCAGCACGGCGGTAGTCGCTATCACCGCGAAGCCCACCTCGCGGGTGCCGTGCCAGGCCGCCAGCAACGGAGGTTCGCCGCGCTGCAGGTGGTGGTGGATGTTCTCCACCACGACGATGGCGTCATCCACCACCAGGCCGATGGCGAGAATAAGGGCGAGCAATGTGATGAGGTTGATGGAAAAACCGAGATACCAGGCGCCGATGAAGGCCGACACCAGGGACACCGGCACGGTAATGGCCGGGATCAGCGTGGTGCGCCCCTGTCCCAGGAACAGGTAAAGCACCGCCACCACCAGCAGGGCGCAGATGGCGAGGGTCTCGTAGACCTCGTGGATCGCCTGCTTGATAAAGATGGTGGAGTCATAATCCACTTCCAGACTCGCCCCTTCTGGCAGAAAACGCTGCATTTCGGCCATCTTCTGCTCGATCCCTTGCGCCACCGCCAGGGGGTTGGCGGTGGACTGGGCGACTATGCCGATCCCTAAGCTCTCGCGGCCGTTGCGCTGGTAGGCGCTGTCTTCGTTCTTGGCCCCCACCTCCACGTCGGCAATGTCCGCCAGATAGATGCTCTGACCGTTGGCGGCCGTCGTCACCGGCAGGGAGCGGAAGTCCTCGGCGCTGCGATAGAGACGGGCAATCTGCACCGCCATGGTCATGCTGTTGTTGCGGATCTCCCCCCCCGGCAGCTCTATGTTCTCCCGCTTGAGGGCCTCCTGCACGTCCGACACAGTAATGCCGCGGGCCGCCATGTCGGCGGGGCGCAGCCGCACATACATCACCCGGGTCAGATCGCCGGACAGGGAGACCTCGCTCACCCCGTCCACCAGGCTCAGGGGATCGACCAGGATCCGGTTGGCGTAATCGGTCAGGGCGGTACGGTCCATCTGGGTGCTGCTGAAGTTCAACCAGATCGCCACATCGCCGCTGCCGTTGTCCTTGGTGACCATGGGCTCGTCCACCTCGTCCGGCAGCTTGGGCCGGGCGCGGGATATGGCGTCACGCACGTCCGAGGTGCCCTCCACCATGTTCCAGCCGAGCTTGAACTCCACCGTGATGGAGGAGCGCCCCTTGCGGGTCACCGAGTTGATGTTCTTGATGCCGCTGATGCCGGAGAGCTGATCCTCGATGGGCTTGGTGACCTGGCTCTCCATGACCTCGGGGGCGGCCCCCTCATAGGTAGTGGTGATGGAAACGGACGGGGTCTGCACGTCCGGCATCTCCCGCACCGTCAATTTGCTGAAGGCCACCAGACCAAAGACCGTCAGCAGGGCGCTGATCACCACCGCCACCAGCGGGCGGCGTACTGAGATATCGGAGAGCCACATCAGCCTTTCACCTCAGCCAGATCGTGCACCAGGGCACCGTCACGCAGGTTGACAAGCCCCTCGACCGCGATGCGATCGCCGACGCTCAACCCCTTGATGACCCACACCTCCTCGCCATGGGTATCGCCGAGCTCCACCGGGATGCGTTTCACCCGACCGTCCGGCTCCAGGCGATAGACGAAGCGCTGCTCGCCGGCATACTCCACCGATTGGGCGGGGATCAGGGTCATCTTCTGAGCCGGCAGTTCGAGCTCCACGTTCATCAGCATGCCGGGCCGCAGCTGGCCGCTGGGATTGGGGATGATGACCCGGGCCTTGATGTTCTGGGTTTCGTTGGAGATCCGGCTGTCCAGCGTCTCCAGCACCCCGGAGAAGGATTGATCCGGCCAGGCCGAGCTGGTCGCCGTCACCGCCATGCCGGGTTTGAGCAGGGAGAGGTAGCGCTCGGGCACCGCCAGATCGAGCCGCAGCTTGGCCAGCTCGTCCAGATGCAGCAGCACGTCGCCGCTGTTGACCAGGGCGCCTTCGCTGAGATCGATGAGGCTCACGGTGCCGTCGAAAGGCGCCTGCAGGGTACGCAGGGAGAGCTCGTAGCGGGCCGCATCGACCCGGGCCTGAGCCTGGGCCACAGTCGCCTCCTGCCCTTCCAGCTCGGAGTTGGTGATGGCGCCGCGCGCCACCAGCTTGCGCATGTCCCGCAGCTTGCGGTTCTCGTCACGCACGCTGGCGCTCCGTTCGGCGAGCTCCGCCCGCTGCTTGCCCGCGTCCAGGGCGATCAGGGTCTCCCCCTGCTTGACCCGCTGGCCGGAGCGCACCGCGATATTGACGATACGGCCCGTCACCTCGGGGCTCACCACCACGGAGCGGTTCGCCGCCAGCTTGCTGACCAGCCTGATCGAGGGCTCGGCCAGGCTCTGCCTGACTGTCTGCGCCCGGATATTCACTTGTTTTGGCTGGGGTTTGTCGGCCGGCTCGGCCTGTCGGAGAGTCCAGGCTCCCGCTGCCAGCAGCAGGAGAACGGGAAAGAGCCACAGCCATATGCGCATTTTCATCAAACAATCCATGCAATAGAGAGAAGAGAGGGAGACTTCATCAATGATGACACCATGTTACCTCCTGACTATGCCGCGACTATGTATAAATGTGACAAAACGTAACAGCCGGGGGAGAGAGGCCATCAAAATCACATCCCGTTGGGACGATGATGGCGTTCTGCCTTACACTGATGAGCCGCAAATCAGCAAGGACTTCGGAACCCTATGCCCAGACTGCTTCATGCCTTTGCCAAGTACCGTCTGCAGTGGCTGCTGCTGGGTCTGAGTATCTTGCTGTTGTTCCTCGCCCTGCAGCACTCTTTTGGCCAGATCACCGAGCTGAACAAGCGCGACACCATTGGCACGGCGGCGGAGCTGAGATCCCAGTATCAACAGATAGATACCTTGCTCGAGGCCATGCGTGGCCAGGCCGAGGAGCGGCTGCGCAGCAACCCACAGACGACCCTGACCCACCAGCTCTACCGCGCCCTGCACGCCGATCCTGTGCTGGGCATTGCACTGGACAGGGTGCCCGCCAATCTGCCTCCCGGCCTGGTCGGCAATCTGACCGGCCCGGGGCCGCTACCGGCACCGGGCAGCGAGCGGGAGGCCCGATTTCACCTGGCGCTGAGCCTCTCCCCTCTGCTCTCGACCGCAGCCCAGTTGCTCTCCAAAGACGTGGCCTGGCTCTATTTCACCGGGGTGGACCACTTCATCTACCTCTATCCCTGGGTGCCCTCTCGCCAGTTTCGTTTCGATACCACTATTTATCAGAAATCCTACTGGCTGGATGCCCTGGCCCAGCCATCCGACAACCGGCACGCCACCTTGTCGCGTCCCTATCAGGACTTTGCCGGTCAGGGTCAAATGATCACCCTGTCCCAACCCATCACGCACGCCCGAAAAGTAGTGGGGGTGCTCAGCATCGACATCTTGCTCAGCCATCTTGAGCAGGCTCTGCAAAAACCCGGCCCCCAGACGGGCACCCTGTTTCTGGTCAATGCGCACCAGCAGATCCTGGCCCGCAGCCAGCCCGGCACGGCGCCGCCCCTGATCCGTGGCGAGCAGCAGGATGAGTATCATTGGCAGCAAGGCGCCTTCCAGTTCGTGCATGCCATCCCCGATACCCCGCTGACCCTGATCCACCGCGTGCCGCTGCTCTCCCTGCTGCAGGCGCTGTTCTGGCAGTCGGTCACCGCCCTGCTCACCCTCTTCTGTCTGGCCGTGGCTACCCTGTCCAGCCTGCGATCCCGCCGACTCAATCGACGGCTGAACTATCTGTCCCAGCACGATGCGCTCACCGGCGCCTTCAATCGCCACCATTTCGATGCGTTCGAACACCGGCATGCCAAGGCGGGCTCCCACCACATCGGCGCCATCATGTTCGACTGCGATCACTTCAAGTTGGTCAACGATCGCTTCGGCCACGGGGTCGGTGATCAGGTGCTGATCCAGCTGGTGCAGCTCTGCCAACCCTTGCAGGTGCGAGGCAACAGCCTGATCCGCTGGGGAGGAGAGGAGTTCCTGCTGCTAGTGGTCGGCAAGACCATCCCCCTCGATCAGCTGGCCGAGCAGATGCGGGTGAGCATAGAGCAGCACCCCTGGTCCGGGATAGCGGCCGATCTTCGGGTCACCGTCAGCCTGGGTTATTGCCGCCAGTATCCCGGCATCCGGTTGCAGGAGGCCATCCGCCGGGCGGATGCCGCCCTCTATAGAGCCAAGGCCAACGGCCGCAATCGCAGCGAAGGCTGGCAAGATGACGCGGGCGGGAACCAGGAGTAAGCTGGAACCCTAACTCACATCAGGAGACGCACAGTGGCACGAAAACCCCGCCTGGGGCTGGCTCTGGGCAGCGGTGCTGCCCGGGGCTGGGCGCACATAGGCATCATACGGGCACTGGAACAACTCGGTGTCAAACCGGATCTGGTGGCCGGTTGCTCCATCGGCAGCTTCGTGGGCGCGGCCTATGCCGCCGGTGAGCTGGACAAACTGGAATCCTGGGTGCGAGGCTTCAGTCGCTTGCAGGTGATGGGCTTGCTCGATCCCGCGCTCTCCGGTGGCCTGTTTCGGGGTGACAAGGTGTTTGGTATCGCCGCCAGTCACCTCGGCGATCCCCCCATAGAGAGCCTGCCGATGCCCTTCGCCTGCGTCGCCACCGAGCTCAACACCGGGCGCGAGATCTGGTTGCAAGAAGGGCCACTGCGCCAGTGTGTGCGCGCCTCCTGCGGCATGCCCGGCATCCTGACCCCCACCCGGGTTGATGAGCAGTGGCTGGTGGACGGTGCCGTGGTCAACCCGGTGCCTATCTCCCTGGCCCGCGCCATGGGTGCCGAGGTGGTGATCGCCGTCAACCTCAACGCCGACATGCACCAGCCCTGGGCCGATGACTCGGACGAGCCGGCCCAGGGCGGCCTGCTCAGCCAGTGGCTGAACCGGGGGGAGCGCGAACCCAGCACCCCCGGCATGTGGAGCGTGATGACCGGCTCCATCAACATCATGCAGGAGCGTATCACCCGCGCCCGGATGGCCGGGGATCCGCCCGAGATCCAGTTCTGCCCCCGTCTTGGCAGCTTCTCCATCATGGATTTCCACCGGGCGAGCGATGCCATCAACGAGGGTCAGGCCTGCGTCGAGCGCAACCTGGAGCAGTTGAAAGAAGAATTGTCCCGCCTCAGACTGATCTGACCGCCATCACGCAAAAAAAGAGCGCCATCAGGCGCTCTTTTTTATTCCATCCCGGCTCAGAACAGCCCCAGTCCCTTGAGCATCACCACCAGGATCAGCAGCGGCGACACGTAGCGGATGATGAAGAACAGCGGCTTGAGGATCTTGAGTTCCAGCTTGCCGCCATTGGTCAGGGCTGATTCCATGCGCTCATAGCCCCAGACCCAGCCGACGAACAGGCACAGCAGGATGCCGCCGAGCGGCATCAGCACGTTGGAGGAGACGAAGTCGAACAGATCGAAGAAGGTCTTGCCGGCGATCTGCACGTCCGCCAGCGTGCTGTTGGAGAGCGCACAGGTCGAACCGACGGCGCCCAACACCAGCAGGTTGATGAGGGTCGCCTTGGCACGGCTCATGTGGAAGCGCTCGGAGAGCACCGAGACCGGCACTTCCAGGATGGAGAGCATGGCACCGGTCGCCGCGATGGCGGAGAGCACGAAGAACAGCACCATGAACAGGTGACCGAACGGGATGCTGGCAAACACCGCCGGTATGGTGATGAACAGCAGGGAGGGGCCGGCCGAGGGCTCGAAGCCGAAGGCAAACACCGCCGGGAAGATGGCGATCCCCGCCAGCATGGAGACGAACAAGTCGGCACACATCACCCGGAAGGTGGTCAACGGAATGTTCTGATCATCCCGGAAGTAACTGCCATAGGTCATCATGCAGCCCATGCCGATGGAGAGCTTGAAGAACGCCAGCCCCATGGCCGTCAGCACCACGCCGGCGGTGATCTTGGAGAAGTCCGGCGAGAACAGGAAGTTCAGCCCCTCGCTCGCCCCGGGCAGGGTCAGGCTGCGCAGGCCTATCACCAGCAGCAGGATGAAGAGTACCGGCATCAGCCGCTTGGTGACCGCCTCTATTCCCTTGGCAACCCCCAACAGCAGAATGCCCCCCATCAGCGCCAGCACCAGCCATTGCCAGAGCAGGCTTTGCAGCGGATTGGTGATCAGGGCATTGAAGGCCGCGCCAGTCACGGCGGGATCGGTCGACAGGATCTCGCCGCTGATTGCCTTGAAGATGTAGGCAAACACCCAGGCCGCCACCTCGGAGTAGAAGGACATGATGAGGAAGGCCGCCGCCACCCCCATGACCGCGATCAACCACCAGGGCTGCCGCTTGGGCGCCAGCTTGATGAGACTCGTCACCGCATCGGACTTCGCCTGACGGCCCAGCATGATCTCCGAAATCATCACCGGCAGCCCGACCAGCAGGGTGGCGATGACATAAACCAGCAGGAAGCCGGCGCCACCGTTCTCCCCGGTCAGGTAGGGAAACTTCCAGATGTTGCCAAGGCCAACGGCCGAGCCCAGGGTGGCGGCGAGGACGCCGAAGGTGCTGGTAAAGCCGTCTCTGACTTTCGGAGTGGTGTGACTCATGCTTGTCTCGCTGTACACAATCCGGGGAGGCCCCCCCGATCAAAGGGTCGGAATTTTGTGGGGATTACGCCAGTTTGCCAAGGGCTTTAGGTTGAAATCTCAGTGCAGAGCACATTTCATTGCATTCAATTCAGCAGGGGTAAAGATTGGTGAATAAAAAATGCCGCCTCGAGGGCGGCACTTTTATCTGGGCTCAACGACATTAAGCCTTGGCAATATCGTCCGGACCGATCTGACCGATTTCGGCGACTTTCTTGTCGGCCAGCAGCCAGAGGGTGAACTTGTGCAGTTCCGGGTGGTGAGCCAGGGCCACCAGGAAGGCGCCTCCGACTTCACGATAACCCAGCTCATAATTTTTCAGGGTAGTCGGGGGGACGCCCAACAGATCAGCAAATTTAGGACGGCTCAGGCCAACCGCTTCGCGGATCTGACGGATCTTCTTGCCAACAGTTACGATATTTGAATTCATGTGTTCCATACTCCGTTCGGCGGATTGACTCCACCTTTCTTTTTCGCGACGACTCGTAGTCAAGTGTATCAGTTTTGAATGGACTCGTTATGGTCGAGCCTCTATCTTTAATCAGCGTCTTTCGACAACAACCCTTACAAACATCGGGGATGGTAATCGTAGAGTCGCCTCAGGTAAACAGTCTCGAAAAGAAACCTTTATTGTTGCCACGGACATAACTCGTATAATTCGCCGGTTATCCCTTAAAGAGTAATCAGCATGGCATTTCCCGGCATCATCTCCCGTCTCCACCCGGATTCAGACCCTAATACACTGCTCCGTCAACTCGCTCAGGGTCAACAGACCCGGGCCGAGGCATTCTGGCTGCCCGCGGCCATGCAAGGCGAGGCCGCGCCAGTGCTGGCGGCCCTGTCAGACAAGTGCAGTCTCTATCTCGAACGGCCCGTCACACTGGCTCTGCGCCGTCACGACGGCGTCTTGCAGGAAGACGGTACCCTGCTGCTTGGCAATGGTAATCGTATGAAGCTTTCTGTGGTGAAAGGGGATGGGGGAGTGGTACCCGAACAAGGCCTGTACGAGATGGCACAGTGGCTGGAGGCGGGACATCAACATTTCATTTGTTCAGCCGCGGTTCAGCCGGTGGCACGGGCCATCCTCAATATATGGCCACTCGACCCCTATCTCGCCCGTCATTTTTTACTCAGCTTCACACCCTTGCTGTGCGAAGCAACCGAGGCAGATTACCTCGCGGTGTTCTCGGCAAGGGTACCTGGCGCCACGCCGCAGCATGCCTGGGTTGAGGCCTATATGAAACTTGAAAAAAAGCTGCATCGAGCTTACTTGGATCACTAATAGATCCTGATAAACAGCCAGTTATCCACACGACACAATCTGCCATAGCGATTATCTGTGAGCTTGATCATGTTTTGAAATGAGCATAGAGTGCGCCACGTCATCGGAATGACATCGGCTGTTCGTGGAGGGGGGAACGCATCGTGACAATGCAACCCGTTCGCTTGTGCACCCATATCGGGTGCCTCCTGGAGGGATCCAGGATCCCTGCCCGACGCAACGATCGTTGTTCGGCAGAGCCTGCAGCTTACATAAATTAAAAACTGCGAAGCACGTGAACAACGTGCCATCTCAACGAGGATTTTTTTATGATGAAAATGGCTCCTTCCCTGATCGCCATCGCTATGGCTGCCTTGGGTACCACTACTGCTTATGCCGCTGACGACATCTACTTCGGTGCCGGTGTCGGTGCTACTCACTTCAACGGTCTGAACAAGATCGAAGGCGTGACCGCTGGTGAAGAAGACGCGACTGCCGTCAACGTCTTTGCCGGTTACAACTTCAACGAATACTTCGGTTCCGAGCTGGGCTACCAGTACACCGGCCGTGGTAACACCGACGGCAACCGTTACGAGAGCCAGGGTGCCACCCTGTCCGGTATCGCTCGTCTGCCGCTGGGCAACGATTTCTCCCTGTTCGGTGAAGCTGGCGCCTACTGGGGCCACACCGACGGTCTGGGCATCAGCGATACCAAGGTATCCCCGCTGGCCGGTGCCGGTGTGACCTACAAGGTTAACGACGCCCTGGATCTGCAAGCTCGCTACCGCTACATGTGGGACGTGGCTGACCTGACCACCGATACCGGTGTTCAGTACAAGTCCAACCAGAGCGTGGCTACCCTGGAAGCCGTATATCACCCGTTCCGTACTTCCTACGTAGCGCCTGCTCCGGCGCCGGTTGTAGAAGAAGCTCCGGCTCCTGCTCCGCAAGTAGTTGAGAAGAACTTCGCCCTGAACTCCGACGTGCTGTTTGCCTTTGGCAAAGAGACTCTGAAGCCGGAAGGTACCGCTGCCCTGAACGCTCTGTACCAGCAGATCGTTGAGTTCCAACCGAAAGACGGCAACGCCGTAGTCGTTGGTTACACCGACCGCATCGGTTCTGACGCTTACAACCAGAAGCTGTCCGAAGCCCGTGCCCGTACCGTTGCCAACTTCCTGGTCAGCAAGGGTATGGCTGCCAGCAAGGTTGCCATCGAAGGTCGTGGCGAAGCCAACCCTGTCACCGGCACCAAGTGCAACGGCGTCAAGGCCAAGAACGAGCTGATCTCCTGCCTGGCCCCGGACCGTCGTGTAGAAGTCCGCATCTCCGGCGTACAGGAAGTTCAGCAGTAATCTGACTCGGTTCAGATAATGCGAAAAGGGGGATGCCACGGCATCCCCCTTTTGTTGTCTGCTCTTTGCGATCTGCTGGCCCCACTGGCGTCATCTTCTGTCTCACCGCCTCCTTTTCATCTTCCCGCCCCCGACACTCTCCCCCTCAGGCCCCAGGCCCGTCGCTGCTTATCTGTGCAGAAACTTGATCAAGCTGAGTCAAAAGAATACAGTAGCCACGCTTGTAAGACATTGGATGAACTATTAAAAGTGCTTAATTGCCCGGTTAGTTGTCCATGAAGCAACGGCTTCATGAGAATCCAGGTTACCATCCATTTTTTATTCAAGCCGCCCGTGACTCACTCACGGACTCGCAACATGAAATGTCATCTGCGATCGGTATAACAAGAGAGTGCAGTACGCCCTAGCACGGCAACTCAACGAGGATAAAATGATGAAAATGAAAATGGCACCAACCCTGATTGCTCTGGCTATTGCAGCCATGGGAACTTCCACCGCCCAGGCGGCCGACGACTGGTACACAGGTATGGGTGCCGGTTGGGCATATGGCCATGATCTGGACTCCTTCGGTCTGGATGCCGACAAGGATGCCACCGCGCTGTCCCTGTTCGGTGGTTACAACTTCACCGAAAACTTCGCCGCCGAGCTGGGTTACCTCTACGCCGGCAAAGGCGGCGTCGACGGGGTCGACTTCAAGACCCAGGGTGCGACCCTGTCCGGTATCGCCCGTCTGCCGCTGGGTGACATCTTCTCCGTGTTTGCCGAAGGTGGCGCCTATTTCAACCACGTCAACGGCAACGGCGACAGCGACAACGGCACCTCGCCGCTGGCCGGCCTGGGTCTGACCGCCAAGCTCTCCGACCTCATCGATGTACAGGCCCGTTACCGCTATATGTGGGATCTGGGTGATGATCAGAAGACTTGGCAAACCGACATGAGCGTCGCGACCCTGGAACTGGTGATGCACCCGAACCGCACCTCCTATGTCGCACCGGTCGTCGCCCCCGTGGTCGCCGAACCGGCTCCCGTCGTGGTCGACAAGAACTTCTCCCTGAGCTCGGACGTGCTGTTTGCCTTCGGCAAATCTACCCTGAAGCCGGAAGGGATCGACGCCCTCAACACCCTGTATCAGCAGATTGTTGACGTTCAGCCGAAAGATGGCAGCGCCGTGGTGGTGGGTTACACCGACCGCATCGGTTCCGACGCCTACAACCTGAAGCTATCCGAAGCGCGTGCCCGCACCGTGGCCGACTTCCTGGTCGGCAAAGGCCTGCCGGCTGGCAAGGTCGCCATCGAGGGTCGTGGCGAAGCCAATCCTGTCACCGGCACCCAGTGTGATGGCGTCAAGGGCAAGGCTCAGCTGATCTCCTGCCTGGCCCCGGATCGTCGCGTCGAAGTACGCGTCACCGGTGTACAGGAAGTCCAGCAATAAGCTGATCAACTCGCATCCAACAAAGGGGCCACTCGGCCCCTTTTTTTATCGCCCTTTTTCCCCGCCATCCGCACAGGCCAGGATGTCATCTTTGCCTGCTTCCTCACAAATTCCCTATATGCCCTCGTCACTTAAGTGGTTAAACCTCTTATATCGCCTATACATAATGGTGGCTATACATAGCAAAGGGCTGGGAGCCCTATAACACCCAACATCGACGAGGAAACGCGATGAACATAAGACTGAAACCCGTGTGGATTGCATTGGCATTGGCGACGACCGCCGCCCAGGCGGCGCCCGTTCACGACTGGTATGTCGGGGCAGGGGCGGGCTGGGCATGGGCCCACGACCTCGATGACTTCAGCAAGGACGCCAGCAACGATGACACCGCCTACAACGCCTTCGCTGGCTATAACTTCACCGAAAACCTGGGCGCCGAACTGGGCTATCTGTCCGGCGGCGAATGGGATATCAATGGGGACAAATTCAGCAACCAGGGGGCAACCCTGTCGATCCTGGGCCGACTGCCCTTGAACGACATCTTCTCGGTGTTCGCCGAGGGTGGCGGCTATCTCTACCACGTCAAGTCAATCAACGGCAGCGAGGACAACCTGGCGCCGCTGGCCGGGCTTGGCATGACCGCCAGGCTGACCGACTGGATCGACATCCAGGCCCGCTATCGCTATATGGTGCGGGTGGGCGATGACTCGGACAACGACAAGGTGGGCAGCGGCACCCAGCGCTGGGTCAGCGACATCAGCACCGCCACCTTAGAGCTGGTGCTGCACCCCAACCGCACCGTCGCCGCGGCCGTGGTCGCCGCCCCCATAGTGGTGCCGCCCCCGGCTCCGGCACCCGTGGATCAGACCTTCAACCTGAGTTCGGACGTGCTGTTTGCCTTCGGCAAGGCGGAGCTCAAGCCGGAGGGTATGGCCGCGCTGGAGGATCTGTATCAACAGATCGCCGACGTCAAACCCAAGGATGGCAACGCCGTGGTGATGGGTTACACCGACCGCATCGGCTCGGATACCAACAACCAGGCACTGTCCGAGGCCCGTGCCAGCACGGTCGCGAACTTCCTGATTGGCAAGGGGCTGCCCGCCGACAAGGTCAGCATCGAGGGGCATGGCGAGAGCAACCCTGTGACCGGCAACCAGTGTGACGCCGTTAAGGCGAGAGCCGCCCTCATCGACTGCCTGGCTCCGGATCGCCGGGTCGAGGTACGGGTCACGGGTGTCCACGCCCCCGCCGCCGAACCCGCGGCCACGGAGCCGGCGGCCGAACAACCGGCACAATAAGGGCCACACCGGCCTCACCCACCTCTGCCGTGCACAAAAAAGGGATGCCTGCGCATCCCTTTTTCTTTTTGTCTCTGCCTTCTTAGAAGGAGGTGCGACGATAGCGCCGGTATTCCGGCCGCCAGAAGTTCGCCTCTATGGCCTGATCGATCACCTCATCCGGCGTCTGAACTGCCTTGCCCTGCAGCATGGCGGTCTTGGCCACCATCTTGGCGATGTAGCGGGAGACCTGATGGATATCCGCCAGATCCGGCAGCAGGGACCCCTCCTCTCCCTTCACCAGCGGCGAGCACTCGGCGAGCGCCCGGCTGGCCGACATCAGCATGGCGTCGGTCACCCGGGTCGCGCCGGAGGCGATGACGCCGAGCCCGATCCCCGGGAAGATGAAGGAGTTGTTGCACTGGGCGATGACGTAGCGTTTGCCCTTGTGCTCCACAGGTGCGAAGGGGCTGCCGGTCGCGACCAGCACCTGGCCGTCGGTCCAGCGAATGAGATCCGCCGGGGTGGCCTCCACCCGGGAGGTGGGGTTGGAGAGCGGGAAGATGATGGGACGAGCACAGTGCTTGTGCATGGTCTTGACCACCTCTTCGGTGAACAGACCCGGTTGGCCCGACACGCCGATCAGGATATCGGGACGACCGTGCTCCATCACCTCCAGCAGGGAGATGTTGTCCCCTACCGGCCAGTCGGCAATGCGCTCCACCGGTTGGGAGAGCTTGCGCTGGAACGGGAGCTGGTTCGGGATCTTGTCGGTGATGAGACCGAACCTGTCCACCATGAAGACCCGGCCACGGGCCTCGGCGTCCGTCAGCCCTTCGGCCTTCATCTGCGCCACTATCTGCTCGGCGATGCCACAACCGGCGCTACCGGCGCCGAGGAAGGCGACCCGTTTCTCGGAGAGCTTGGCGCCGGAGGCCTTGCAGGCGGCGATGAGGCTGCCGAGGGTGACCGCGGCCGTGCCCTGGATGTCGTCGTTGAAGCAGCACAGCTCGTTCTTGTAGCGGTTGAGCAGCGGCGTGGCGTTGCCCTGGGCGAAGTCCTCGAACTGCAACAGAATATCGGGCCAGCGGCGCTTGACCGCCTGGATGAAGGCGTCGACGAAGTCGTCATACTCCTCCCCCGAGATACGCGGATTGCGCCAGCCCATGTAGAAGGGGTCGCTCAGCAACTGCTGGTTGTTGGTGCCCACATCCAGCACCACCGGCAGGCAGTAGGCGGGGGAGATGCCGCCACAGGCGGTGTAGAGCGACAGCTTGCCGATGGGGATACCCATGCCGCCGATGCCCTGATCGCCCAGGCCCAAAATCCGCTCGCCGTCGGTCACGACGATGACCTTGACGTTCTGCTTGGTGGCGTTTTGCAGCATGTCATCGATCCTGTCCTTGTCCGGATAGGAGATGAACAGGCCGCGGGCACGGCGGTAGATGTTGGAGAACTCCTCGCACGCCTTGCCGACGGTCGGGGTGTAGATGACCGGCAGCATCTCGGTCAGGTGGTTGGTCAGCAGACGGTAGAACAGGGTTTCGTTGGTATCCTGGATGTTGCGCAGATAGATGTGTCTGTCCATGTCGTTGCCAAACGCCATGAACTGGCGGTAGGCCCGCACGGCCTGCTCTTCGATGGTCTCGATATTCTGGGGCAACAGGCCTTCCAGATTGAAGCTGCTGCGCTCCTCGCTGGTGAAGGCGCTGCCCTTGTTGAGCAGGGGCGTCTCCAGCAGGGCCGGGCCGGCGTAGGGAATGTAGAGAGGACGTTTCTGATTATTATCTTCTTCAAACATGGATCTGTACCTTGACTGTGTGGCCCGCCGATCCTATGGGCTTGGGCCATTAATTTCAAAGAGTTTGCACATCCGTTGCAAAAGGTTTGCGACCCAGGCGACGAAAGGTGCCGGGGGTCTGACCAGTGAGGCGGCGAAAACGGTTCGCAAAGTTCGCCCCATCGCTGTAACCGACCCGGCTGGCGAGCTCGCTCAAGGGCCAGTTGGTGTAGAGCAGGAGTTGGCGCGCCTTGTTCATCCGAAGCCCGGTGAGCCAGGCCATGGGACCCATGCCGAATGCCTGCCGGCAGAGGCGATGCAGATGCGGCACCGAGCAGGCCATCTGGTCGGCCAGCAGGGCCGCGCTCCAGGGCTCGTCCAGGCGCGCCTCCACCCGTCGAAACAGCGCCTGCAGCCGCAGCTCCGGGGTGCCACGCACCTCCCCCTGCAGGGTTCTGTCCAGCAGCGCCAGCAGCAGGCTGAGCAGTTGGGGCTGCAGCGGGGAGCGTACGCCCTCCCCCTGCATCAGGCTGAGCAGATGATAGAGCTGCTCCCCCTCCTCCCCCTGCCAGATGCGGTGGCCAAGCCGGTGCAGATGGCGCCAGCGCGGCACGTCGTCCAGCAGGATCCAGCTGGTCTGCCAATGCTCCCCGGCGAGGCGCAACCCGCCCGGCACGGCGGCGGGCAGGAACACCAGGGCCCCCGCCGGTATGAGCTGCTCCCCTTCGTCGGTGAGCAGGACGCCGCCCTCGTCGTGGCTCACCATCAGGATGTGAAACTCGGGTCTGTTGCGGCGGATCAGGTAGTGATCCCGGATCTGGGAGAGACCGGTCAGGAAGATGCCCGCCTCGCCGAGCAGGGGCAGCCCCTCGCGCCCCAGCATCCGCTCATCGCAGCCGGGGGCGATTTCCAAACATTCGCTGGTAAAGCTCATGGCACCTCAACAGGATAGTTTTGCACAATAAAGCCGAGAGTCGCTCACAGTGGGTCAGCCCGGGCTCACGCCTATCATACCCTCGAAATGTGTCATCTTTTACCAACCCGGTTAACAGATATGAATTATTGGCAAGCGATTTTAAAACAAACCACCGACCGCGAGTTCATGACCCGGTTGTGGCGGCTGGCCCTGCCGGTCTCGCTGCAATCCATGATGTTCTCCCTGCTCGGTCTCATCGACATCATGATGGTGAGCCAGCTTGGTACCACTGAGGTGGCGGCGGTCGGCTTGGGTAACCGGGTCTTCTTCTTCAACCTGCTGGTGATAGCGGGGCTCTCGGGCGGGGTCTCGGTGTTGGCGGCGCAATTTTACGGCCGGGGGGATCTGGCCGGGGTGCGCCGCTCCCTGGCGCTGGCGCTGGTGGGCGCCCTGCTGGTGAGCCTGCCCTTTGCGCTCATCTATGTGTTCTCGCCGGGCAGCGTGCTGGGCTTTGCCAGCCAGGATCCTGTGTTGCGCCCGCTTGCCGACGAATTTTTGATGATCACCGGCGCTACCATCCTCTGCACCGCCGTGGTGGTGCCGCTGGAGGCGGCCCTGCGCTCCGTGGGCAACGCCGTGGCGCCGACCCGGATCGGCATCATTGCCATCATCGCCAACGTCATCCTCAACTATGCCCTCATCTTCGGCAACCTGGGCTTCGAGGCCATGGGGGTCGCGGGCTCGGCCTGGGGTACCACCCTGGCCCGCCTGCTGCAGACCGCGCTCTTGTTGCTCTATGTGCTGCGCCAGGAGCCCCGGCTGGTGCCGCGCAGGCTGGACTGGCTGGCGGCCTTCAAACGCAAGGAGGTGGTGCGCTTCACCCTGATCGCCCTGCCGCTGCTGTTGCACGACGGGCTCTGGGCCTTCGGCATGCTGCTCTACGGCTTCCTCTATGCCCACCTCGGCACCGACTCCCTGGCCATCATGACCACCCTGGGCACGCTCGAGAGCATCCTCATCTCCCTCTTCTTCGGGCTGGCGGTGGCCTGCTCCACCCTGCTCGGCCACCGGCTCGGGGCCGAGGAGTACGAGGCGGCCTGGCAGCACTCCCAGCTGTTCCTGCTGCTCGCCCCCATAGGCGCCCTGCTGGTGGGGATAGCCGTCTGGCTGCTGCAGACCAACCTGCTGCAGTGGGTCGGCAACCTGCCGGGCGAACTGATGGGGGAAGCGGGCCAGGTGCTTGCCATCATGTGCCTCGGCATGTTGCTCAAGGTGTTCAACATGGTGGGCATAGTCGGGGTGCTGCGCTCGGGGGGCGACGTGAACTACAGCATCTTCATCGACATAGTCGCTATGTGGTGCATAGGCCTGCCGCTCGCCTGGGCGGCGGTCAGCCTGCTGGGCTGGCCCCTCTCCTGGGTGGTGGCGGTGGTGTTGCTGGAGGAGCTGTGCAAGGTGCTGCTGGTGCAGCGCCGCATTCGCCAGCGCCGCTGGCTCAAAAATCTGGTGATGGGCTGATGGGATGGGGCAAAAAACGGGGTCATATCAATGACAGAAAATCCCCCTTTGCAGTATGCTTGGCCCCTCTTCAATCAGCGACGGGGGCATCCCTGTCAGTAGTCGTTTAAGGAGACGAGCATGCAACCAGAAAAAGAGCTGATCACCGAGACTGCCCTGCTGGAGATGGCCAACAAGATCATCAAGGAGCACGAGGACTTCATCCACGGCATGCGTGCCGACGCCGTGGAGCAGAAGGGGGAGATCCTGGTGTTCAAGGGGGAATACTTCCTCGGCGAAGACGGTACCCCGACCGGCAAGACCATGGCGGTGTTCAACATGTTCAAGCTGCTGGCCCAGCAGCTGTCAGGCAAGTATCGTCTGGCGTAAACGCCAGCACTGCTTGCCAAGATGCCACCCCTGAGGTGGCATCTCTCTTTCTGGCTGCGAGCAGGCGGCGAGCCGCCCATCAGGATGCCGCCCCTCAGGCAGCGTCGGTGTTGGCCGGCTTGGGCGGGAGCTCGTTGTCCCCCGCCACGCAGTTGCGCCCCGCCATCTTGGCCAGGTAGAGACACTCGTCGGCCCGATTGAACAGATCCTCTATGCTCTCGCCGCGCCGGGCCAGGGTCAGGCCTATGCTCACCGTCACCTCCAGCAGCTCATCAGAGGTGGGACTCTTCACCAGCCGCGCCTCCACCGCGATGCGCAGCCGCTCGGCGACCCGTTTCGCCTTGTTCAACTCGCCGCAGTTGGGCAGCAGGACGGCAAACTCTTCTCCGCCGTAGCGCCCGAGCACCATGCCGGGCTCCAGCTGCTCCGCCAGGGTCGCCGCCACCTCCTTGAGCACCGCATCCCCCGCCAGATGGCCGAAGTTATCGTTGATCCGCTTGAAGCGGTCCAGATCCAGCAACAAGACCGCAAAGGGTGCCTGCTTGCGGATCATGGTGACCCTGGCTTTTTCCAGCCGCTTCATCAGCAGGCGGCGGTTCATCATGCCTGTCAGCTCGTCGGTGGTGGACTCCCGATAGAGCTGCAACAGCATGTTGAGCTGACCGCACTGCACCCAGGCGCTGGCCACGGTGAACAACGCCAGCAGCCAGATCTGGTTGAGGGTCTGCAGGCTCCACAGTGACTGATCCTGCACCCACCAGTTGCCCGCCAGCATGGTGACCAAAATGCCGCCTGCCAGTTGCAGACTAAGTGAGAGCGGGATGGGGAAGATGGCAAACAGGCTGATGAGCAGATAGGGGAAGGCCAGATAACCCGCCTGCGGCTCCTGCTCCGCCCCGAAACTGCCCAGGCAGACGAGGGAGAACAGCACCATCACCGCCATCAGATAGCCGAGCGCCAGCTTCATCCGTTCGCGCTTGAAGTGGATGAGATAGGAGAAGGGGATAAGCGGGGAGAGAGCCAGCAAACAGAAAATGCGCGCCTTGAGCAGGACGTCAAATTGGGCGCCGGGCAGGGTCAGCCAATCGACCAGCGCCCAGGCGGGGAGGCCTATCATCAGCAGACAGGTCAGCAGCCGCAGCCGTACCGTCATGAAACCCATTCGGGTCAGGGTAAAATCTTCGGAGTGAGCCCTGGCACTCCAAAACTCCGACAGCTTCAGCATCCAGAGTCTCCACATAACAACTGAGGGCTCATTCTACACCGCTACTAGCGGGATGCATCAGCACTCGCCCCATTAATAACGAGAACGGCCTCACACAAACCGGCGGATCATAATCGCCACACGCAAACGTTTCAACCCATCGAGAAATAAACCCGATCCGGCTCAATTAGCGCTGGTCAGCCTCATTTCAGCCACTACAATAGCGCCCAATTTTCTCCCCCTCCCCACAAGATCCGAGGTATTTATGGAACAGGCAGCCGTCGCGCGCGCGCCCGTCGCAGAGGCACATCCCCCGAGGCGACCCCACAGCGAACTGGTCTACGGCATAGAAGAGGTCCCGCCCCTGCCCCAGACTCTGTTCGCCGCCCTGCAGCATATGCTCGCCATGTTTGTCGCCATCATCACCCCGCCCCTCATCATCGCCAATGCCCTCGGCCTCCCCGCCGCCGACACCCGTTATATCGTCTCCATGTCCCTGGTCATGTCCGGCATCGCCTCCTTCATCCAGACCCGCCGCTTCGGCCCGCTCGGTTCCGGCCTGCTGTCGGTGCAGGGCACCAGCTTCAACTTCCTCGGTCCCATCATCGCCTCAGGCCTCGCCCTCAAGCAGGCGGCCATGCCCACCGAGGATCTGCTGGGTACCCTGTTCGGCACCATGCTGGCGGCGGCCCTCACCATCGTCGTGATGAGCCGCTTCCTGCACCTGGTCAAACGGATCATCACCCCGCTGGTGACCGGCATAGTGGTGCTGCTGATCGGCCTGACTCTGATCAAGGTCGGTCTCATCAGCATGGGAGGCGGCTACGGGGCGCTGGCCGACGGCAGCTTCGCGAGCCACAGCAACCTCTTCCTCTCCCTGCTGGTGCTCGGCCTCATCGTGTTGCTGCAGCGCAGCCGCAACCCTTGGCTGCGCCTCTCCGCCATCATGCTCGCCATGCTGGTGGGCTATGGCGCCGCCCTGCTGCTGGGCAAGGTGAGCGCACCGACCTTCGAGGGCCCGCTGGTGATGGTGCCCATCCCGCTGCACTACGGCCTCGGCTTCGACTGGCAGCTGTTCGTGCCGCTGGCCATCATCTTCGTGGTGACGGCGCTGGAAGCCATCGGCGACATGACCGCCACCTCGGACATCTCCGGCGAGCCGCTGGACGGGCCCGTCTACATGGCGCGGATCAAGGGGGGCGTGCTGGCCGACGGCGTCAACTCCATGCTGGCGGCGGTCTTCTCCACCTTCCCCATGTCCACCTTCGCCCAGAACAACGGCGTCATCCAGCTGACCGGGGTGGCCAGCCGCCACGTCGGCCTCTTCATCGCCGCCATGCTGGCCCTGCTCGGCCTGTTCCCGGCGGTGGCGAGCCTGGTGCAGCAAATACCCGAGCCCGTGCTCGGCGGCGCGACTATCGTCATGTTCGGCACCATAGCCGCCGCCGGGGTGCGCATCATCTCCCGCGAGGAGCTCGACCGCCGCGCCCTGATGATACTGGCGGTGTCGCTCGCCATGGGACTGGGGGTGGCGCAGGTGCCAGAGGTGCTGCAACACCTGCCGGAGCTCGCCCGAAGCGTGCTCTCCTACGGCGTCGCCACCGGCGGCCTCACCGCCATCATCATGAATCTGCTGCTGCCGAGGCGCAGCCAGGCCCACGACTAACCTGCCCAACCAAAGCCCCGCCGTGCGGGGCTTTACCTCGCCTCCTGCCGCGAGTACTGTGCTTGGCAGCCTCTGCCCAAGGATGCCCTCATGCCCTATCGCCTGCTTTCCTCCCCCTCAGACACGCCCGATCAGACACTGGCCCAGGAGCAGCAGTGGCTGCGGGACTGTGCCCGTGACGGTCTGGCCCGCGCCCACCTCTGGCAGGCGCCCCAGTGCCTCATCGTCACCCGCAAGGACATGCGGCTGCCCCGCTATCAGGCCGCCTGCGAGCAACTCGCCGCCGAGGGCTGGCCCGTCCATGTGCGCGACAGCGGCGGCACCGCCGTGCCCCACGGCGCCGGCATCCTCAATCTGTCGCTTATCCTGCCGCGCACCACCACGGATCTCGCCCACTACTACCAATTGCTGGGGGAGCCGCTGCTGACCCTGCTGGCGGACTATGGCCTGCAGGGCGGCTACGACTTCGTGCCCGGTTCGTTTTGCGACGGCCAGTACAATCTGGTGATCGGGGGTCGCAAGGTAACCGGTACCGCCCAGCGCTGGCTGGCGCCGGGCCAGGATCATCAGGGCGCCGTGCTGGCCCAGGCCATGCTGCTGGTGGCGGGCGATGTAGATGAGGGCACCAGGATGGCGAGCCGCTTCTATGAGCTGGCGGGCGGAGAGCTGCGCTTCCTGCCCGGCACCTCCACCACGCTGGCACAGCAGATCGGTTGGCAGGGCAGTCCCGAGGAGCTGGTGGCGCAGGTCCGGCGGCGGCTGCAGGTGCTGCTGATCGGCGGCTAGGCCCCTGCCCTTCTCCAACGGGCAGGAGAGCTAACCACTAGGACGCCAACGAAAAAGCCACGACCGGGGTCGTGGCTTTGTCATTTCCTGCACGGAGCAAAGACAGGCTCAGGCCGTCTGCGGCTCGGGCTCCGACTCGGTATCCTGGTTCCGGCTGAAGCAATAGACCAGGGTCTCGGCTGTCAGCATGGTGCACCAACAGAGACTCATGCCGTCTGGGGCTCGGATTCCGCATCCAGATCCCGGCTGAAGTAGGCGCGGGTCTCGGCGATCACCACGTGGCGCAGGCCGATGAGGCCAATGAGGTTCGGCACCGCCATCAGGCCGTTGACGATGTCTGCCAAGAGCCAAATCATGTCCAGATGAAGGAAGGCGCCGCTCGCCACCAGCACCAGATAGATGAGGCGGTAGGGCTTGATGGCCTTGACCCCGAACAGGTACTCGGTGCAGCGCTCGCCGTAGTAGTTCCAGCCGAGAATGGTGGTGAAGGCGAAGAACAGCAGCCCTATGCTCACCAGATACTGGCCTATCTGCGCATCCAGTCCCTGGGCGAAGGCGGCGCTGGTCATGGCGGCACCGCTCAGGTCCCCGCTCCAGACGCCGGTGACCACCAGGGTCAGGCCGGTCATGGTGCAGATGATAATGGTGTCGATGAAGGTGCCGGTCATGGAGACCAGCCCCTGCTCCACGCAGGAATCCGTCTTGGCCGCCGCCGCCGCTATGGGGGCAGAGCCGAGGCCGGATTCGTTGGAGAAGACCCCGCGCGCCACCCCGGACTGGATCGCCAGCATGATGCCGGCGCCGACGAAGCCGCCGGTGGCGGCGTGGCCGGTGAAGGCGCTGTTGATGACCAACATCACCGCCTCCGGCAAGGCGCCGGCATTGTTCACCAGCACCCCGGCACAGGCGAGGATGTAGAAGATGGCCATGAAGGGCACCACCTTGCTCGACACGCTGGAGATGGACTGGATCCCGCCGAGGGTCACCAGCGCCACGATCAGCGTCAGCACCACGGCGGTCGCCTCGCGGGGCACAGAGAAGGAGAGGCTCATGGCGTCGGAGATGGCGTTGACCTGGGGGAAGGTACCAATACCGAAGAAGGCCACCCCTATGCCGAACAGGGCGAACAGCTTGGCCAGCGGCTTGGAGCCGAGCCCCTTCTCCAGATAGTACATGGGGCCGCCCGCCATCTGGCCGTTGGCATCCTGCTCGCGATATTTGACCGCCAGCAGGCACTCGGCGTACTTGGTCGCCATGCCGAACAGGGCCGCCATCCACATCCAGAACAGGGCACCCGGGCCGCCGAGCTTGATGGCGGTGGCAACCCCGACTATGTTGCCGGTGCCTATGGTGGCGGAGAGCGCGGTGCAGAGCGCGGCGAAGCTGGAGACATCCCCCTGCTTGCCCTGGCCCTGATCGCGACCAAATACCAGTCGCAGGGCGAGCGGCAAGCGCACGACCTGAAGCAAACCCAGACGCAGGGTGAGATAGACACCGGTCCCGACCAGCAGGATCAGCAGGGGCGGACCCCAGATAAAGCTATCGATGGCGGTTAACGCCGATTGAATTGATGACATGCATCCTCCTTAAAAAACAACAATTAAGGAGGAGAAGGATGATCTTCCCATAGGTGTCGCGATCGCCAGAGGTGATCGGATGCGGGCCAAGCCCAGGTACAACCATCCCATCCCCTCTGTCCTTTTGCCTGAGAGTTTCCGACACCTGCCTGCGATGCAGTCATAGTGCCTTGCTCCTTCGGCGCCCGATCTAACGGGTCTCTCCAGAGTATCGTCCAGTAGCAGTCCACACCGGTTGCCCGGTACCTGAAAGATTCACTTCTTCGGTGGATGGTCCCCCATCGCTCTCCTGCTACCTTCATCCGAACTAGTTTGGATTAGGAAGCGGGCATATTAATCAAAAAACTGTGAGCTGTCTCGCACTCACCCCCTAGGTGCGCGCACTTTTTTCCAGGCAGCTCCTTTCCTGACATAATGTTAAATGTTCGTTATGCGTCAATGAGTTAGAGCACCTTTCCCGGCGCACTCCAATCGGGGCCCCGATGGCGGCTTTTATATCGACAGCACCTTTCGTCTCGACCAGAAAAACTTGCCAACATATCCAATCAAAATGCTTGCACAGAAACGCAATAAGAAGATAATTCCGCGCATAACTAAGCACTTTGCACCTAAGTTATGCACTGTGCCTGGTGGGTCCCTCCGGACCACTCGCCTGAGCCGGCCGTCGCCGGTTCAATCGCATATGGCTTGGGCCTATCACGCCCCCTAAGGATCTTCAAAAGAGAATGAACGAGACTCTGGTCGCACAAGATTACCGTCAGCTGGTTGAACAATTTGGCTCTCCCCTGCTGCTGCTCGACAAGGCAGCCGTCCGCAAACAGTATCGGGCCCTGGCAGCCGCCCTGCCCGATGTGCGCTTGCACTATGCACTCAAGCCCCTGCCCCACGAGGCGGTGGTCTCTGTATTGAAGGAAGAGGGGGCCTGTTTCGATCTGGCCACCAATGGCGAAGTGGATCTGGTGCGCAGCCAAGGGGTTCGCCCGGGCCGTTGCATTCACACTCACCCCATCAAGCGCGACAGCGACATCCGCTATGCGCTGGAGTTCGGCTGCACCGTCTTTGTCTATGACAACCCGCTGGAGCTGGAGAAGTTCATTCCCTACAAGGACGAGGTGAAGCTGCTGCTGCGAGTCAGCTTCCCGAACCCGGAGACCAAGGTCGATCTCTCCAAGAAGTTTGGCTGCACCCCGGAGCAGGCGCTGCCGCTGCTGCAACTGGCTCAGGCCAAGGGGATCAAGGTGATGGGGCTGTCGTTCCACGTCGGCTCCCAGGTGCCCCACTCCCGTCGCCACGTGCAGGCCATCGACGCCTGCCGCGAGATCATGGAGCAGGCCTGGGATCTCGGGCTCAAGCCCTGGGTGCTGGACATCGGCGGCGGTTTCCCGGTGGACTATGAGGGTGGCGAGTTCGACATCGACGGCTTCTGCGCCCCGATCCGCGCGGCGCTGGCCAAGCTGCCCGCCACAGTGCAGAAGATCGCCGAGCCGGGCCGCTTCATCAGCGCGCCGGCCATGATCTCGGTGTCCAGCGTGATGGGCAAGGCCCACCGCGGTGACAAGATCTGGTACTACCTGGATGACGGCCTCTACGGCAGCTACAACGGTCAGCTCTATGACCATGTCACCTACCCGGTGAGTACTCCCTATGCCCACGGCGAGCTGCACAATGCGGTGCTCTCCGGCCCCACCTGCGACAGCGTGGACGTAATCCGCGACGGCATCATGCTGCCGGATCTGGCGATCGGCGAGCTGGTCATCGGTCGGGTGATGGGGGCCTACACCTGGGCCTCGGCCTCCACCTTCAACTTCTTCCCCAAGGCGAGCATCCTCATACTGGACAGCGCCCAGAAGCAGAAACTGGTGGCCGTGGCCTGAGCCACCATCGAGCGCGCCAATAAGAAGGGGGAAGCCGATGCTTCCCCCTTCTTCATGTCAATCCGCTGATCGATAAGGTCGGCGACCCTCTCTCAATAGTGGCAAAACCTGCCCACTCCACAGCATAAACGACCACCGATAAAGACATTTTTAGATGAATTGACTACCCAGCAGCCAGGAGGTGTAGGCCACGAAGATGGCGAGCAACAGTCCCCCTTCCCAGCGGTTGATCCGCCCCTGCCCCTTGCGGCCAAGACACATGATCAGCAGCAACAGGGTCAGCCCCATCATCAGGCTCCAGTCACGAGAAAGCACCGCCGGGTCCACATCCAGCGGCGCGATGCCGGCGGCGATGCCGACCACCGCCAGGGTGTTGAACAGGTTGGAGCCGAGTACGTTGCCGAGGGCCAGATCGTGCTCCTTCTTGCGAATGGCGATGAGGGAGGAGGCGAGCTCCGGCAGCGAGGTGCCCACCGCAACGATCGTCAGGCCAATCACCAGATCGCTGATGCCGAGCGCCTGGGCTATGGTGACGGCGCCCCACACCAGCAGGCGGGAGGCCAGGACCAGCAGCACCAGACCGACCACCAGCCAGATCAGCGCCCGCTTGCGTGACATGCCTTCGCTGCTGATGTCGTCCTCGATGTCAGCGTCGAGCGCATCCCCCTTGCCGCGCATGCCCGCCCAGATGGACCAGCCCATCAGCCCCAGGAACACGGCCCCCAGGATCAGGGCGTCCGTGCCCCCCAGATGACCGTCGATCAGCAGGGCACCGGAGAGCAGGGTGATGCCGAGCAGTATGGGGATCTCCTTGCGCACCACCTGGGAGGAGACGGCGATGGGGCTGATGAGGGCGGTCAGCCCCAGGATCAGCGCGATGTTGGTGATGTTGGAGCCATAGGCGTTGCCCAGCGCCAGCCCGGGGTTGCCCTGGGCGGCTGCCAGCGCGGAGACCACCATCTCCGGGGCCGAGGTACCAAAGCCGATAATCACCATGCCGATGAGCAAGGGCGGCATGCCGGCGTAACGGGCGGTCGCGGCGGCGCCATCCACAAATTTATCCGCACTCCAGACCAGCAGCGCCAGTCCGGCAATCAGGGCAACAAAAGCCAGGGTCATAATCGTCTATCCCATCCACTCAAACACGAGAGCCAAGCTGCAAACCTGGCTCCACCCAAAAGCGGGCTCAGTGTAGCGGGCCGCCTTGCTATTTCAAGATGAAATCAAACAATGATTAACAATTTATAGCGCGGCCAGCAAACTCTGGGCATCGGACACCTCGAACTTGCCCGGTGCCTCCACAAACAACTGCTGCACCACGCCGTCCCGGGCGATCAGAGCGAAGCGCTGGGCGCGCAGGCCGCCAAAAGACCCGGTCTCCTTGGCCAGGCCGAGCGCCTGGGTCCAACTGCCGTCCCCGTCCGCCAGCATGGTGATGGCCTCGGCATTTTGCGCCTCGCGCCACGCCTTCATCACGAAGGCATCGTTCACCGACAGGCAATAAATGGCATCGACGCCCTTGGCCTTGAACTCGTCCGCCAGCACCACATAACCGGGCAAGTGAGCGTTGGAGCAGGTTGGGGTAAAGGCGCCGGGCACCGCAAACAGCACCACCTTCTTGCCCGCAAACAGGGCCTGGGTGTCCTGGACTTGCTTGCCCTCGGCGGTGATGAAGGTAAATTCGCCCGCGGGCAGGGATTGGCCGACTGTGATCATGATGTCTCGTCCTTAAGTGGATGAAAGAAGCCCAGTCTACGCCAAGTCAGAAAAGGGTGACACCGGCTCAAGAGTACCTGCGCCCCTGACCGATTTGGATGGCGAGCCGGGAGACAGACCTGAATCATTATGCTCGATCGGATCGCCGAGCCAGCCAGGTCGCGATGGCGAGCAGGGAATCCGGGGTGAACTCATGGGCCCGCAACCCTATCTCGGCGAGGCTCATCCAGTGCACGGCGCTCACCTCTTCCGCCTGCAGTTGCAAGGGACCCTGATAGCGGCAACTGAACAGGCCTCCCCAGACCCGGTAGCCCTTTCCGTCCAGCTCTCCTTCGGCGTAGAAGGTGCCAAAGCTTTGCAGGGGCACACCGTGGATCCCCAACTCCTCCGCCAGCTCGCGCCGGGCTGAGGGCTCCATCGCCTCACCCTGGGTCACCACGCCGCCGGCGCAGGCATCCAGCATGCCGGGGCAGAAGTCCTTGCCGAGGGTGCGCCGCTGCACCAGCACGCGCTCGGCGTCATCGAGCACCAAGATATAGCTGGCACGATGACGCAGATTCTCCCGCCGAACCCTGGCCCGCTCGGCGACCCCGATCACCCGGTCCTGCTCATCCACTACGTCTACCCACTCCACGCACGCTACCCCGTTGAAACCCTCGATGAGCAGCAGTATATCTAGGCCAGGGCCCGGCGCGGCACTACTTTTTCAACACACGGGGAGAAGGTTTTCAATCCTAGGTGGAAGCCCACGCCGAGGCAGGCTGCAAGGAAAAAATGGATTCATACAACCCTCCATAAAATGTCACACTGGTGTCACGCAAGGGCGGCATAGTGTGCCCTGTCCAAGCAACAGGGTGTTTTGCCATGAAGGTGTTCAAGCAGTTGTCTCCTCGCCAGATTGCCCGCCATATCAAGAGCTTTCATCAGGGGAGCTTCATGGTAGAAGCGCTGGGGCGATTCGAATTTCAGGGTGGGGCCATCGACCTGAGGACACTGAGCTGCCATCAGGCGCTACGCCTGGCCCGGCAGATCAATCTGGCGGTGCGCGATCTGCGCACCACGGCCCTGTTGCCGGGCTGACATACTCCGTCTGTAGTCTGCTTCCATGCATGTCTTTGCCCGCCGCTCATCGAGCGAGCGGGCTATTTTCATCCCACGAGGCCTGCGCTCAATGCTGCAGGATCTGGGAGAGGAACAGCTTGGTGCGCTCCGACTGGGGATGGTCGAAGAACTGATCCGGCACGTTCTCTTCGATGATCTGACCACGGTCCATAAATATAACCCGATCCGCCACCTGCTTGGCGAAGCCCATCTCGTGAGTGACGCAGAGCATGGTCATCCCCTCATGGGCCAGCTCCACCATGACATCCAGCACCTCCCGCACCATCTCGGGATCCAGCGCCGAGGTCGGCTCGTCGAACAGCATCACCTGCGGGTTCATGCAGAGGCTGCGGGCAATGGCCACCCGCTGTTGCTGGCCGCCGGAGAGCTGGCCCGGGTACTTGAGGGCCTGCTCCGGGATCCTGACCCGGCGCAGGAACGTCATGGCGATCTCCTCGGCCTCCTTGCGCGGCAACTGCTTGACCCAGATGGGGGCCAGGCAGCAGTTTTCCAGCACCGTCAGATGGGGGAAGAGGTTGAAGTGCTGGAACACCATGCCCACCTCGCGGCGCACCATCTCGATGTTCTTGAGATCCGAGGTGAGCGCCGTGCCCTTGACCAGGATGTCGCCACTCTGGTGCTCCTCCAGCCGGTTGATGCAGCGGATCATGGTGGACTTGCCCGAGCCGGAGGGCCCGCAGATGACGATCTTCTCACCCTTGCCCACCTGCAGGTTGATGTTGCGCAGCACATGAAACTCGCCGTACCATTTATTGACAGATTTAAGTTCTACTACAGCGTCTGTTTTCATATCGAAACAACTCCTGCTCTCTTGTCCAGCCACACATTGATGTTGTGCAACTCAAAAAAACCGCCATATCGCTTGTTAACTGACCTGAGTGCCATCACAGGGTCTCTTCTCATCTCGAACTACTCCTAATGCTTGTGACCCGTGCTGAGTTTGTGCTCCAGATAGATGGAGTAGCGGGACATGCCAAAACAGAACATCCAGAAGATCATGGCGATAAACACATAGGCCTCGGTGGAAAAACCCAGCCAGGCCGGATCTGCCAGCGCCACCTTGGAGATGGCGAGCAAGTCGAACAGGCCGATGATCAGCACCAGGCTGGTGTCCTTGAACAGAGAGATAAAGGTGTTCACCAGGGAGGGGATGGTGATCTTGAGGGCCTGGGGCATGATGATGAGCCCCATCAGCTTCCAGTAGGAGAGCCCCAGCGCCTCCCCCGCCTCGTACTGCCCCCTGGGGATCGCCTGCAAGCCGCCGCGCACCACTTCCGCCACATAGGCCGCCTGGAACAAGATGATGCCGATCAGCGCCCGCAGCAGCTTGTCGAGCTCCACCTCGCTGGTCATGAACAGCGGCAGCATGACGGACGCCATGAACAGCACCGTGATGAGCGGTACCGCGCGCCAGAACTCGATATAGACGGTGGAGAGACTGGAGATCACCGGCATGTGGGAGCGACGCCCCAACGCCAGCAAGATCCCGAATGGCAGCGCGACCGCTATCCCCACCACCGCCAGCACCAGGGTCAGCATCAGCCCGCCCCAACGGTTGGTATCTATCACCTCCAGCCCGGCGCCGCCGTGGATCAGCAAGAAGGCGATGACCGGAAATACCAGCAGGGTAAATAACGCCAGCCAGCCCTTGCGCGGTGTGCGTGGCCAGATGAGCAACGCCAGCAGCGCCGCCAGCCCGACGAAGGTCAGATTGATGCGCCAATACTGATCCGCCGGGTAGAAACCGTAGAGGTATTGCCCCAGCCGGCTCTCGATAAAGATCCAGCAGGCCCCGCCCGCAACACAGTCGGCGCGGCCGCTCCCCTGCCAGGTGGCCGAGAACAGCGCCCAGTCCAGCGCGGACCAGATGAGGGGCAACAGCAGGTAAGCCAGCACCAGGGTCAGCAGCCCATTCCACCAGTTGGGGAACAAGTTCTGCCTGCACCAGGCCAGTACACCGCGCCTGTTGTCGGGAGGTGGCAGCGCCTCTTGTAGATCGTTCACGAACATGGAAGCTCCCTAGCGCTCAACCAGCGTCATCTTGCGGTTATAGATGTTCATCAGGACTGAGGTGGTGATGCTGATGAGGAGATAGACACCCATGGTCATGGCGATGACCTCGATCGCCTGCCCCGTCTGGTTGAGGGTGGTGCCCATGAACACCGAGACCAGATCCGGGTAGCCGATGGCAGTGGCCAGGGACGAGTTCTTGGTGAGGTTCAGATACTGGCTGGTGAGCGGCGGTATGATGACCCGCATCGCCTGGGGAATGACCACCAGCCGCAGGGTCTTGGTGGGTGACAGTCCCAGCGCGGAGGCCGCCTCCGTCTGGCCCTTGCTGATGGCGAGGATGCCGGATCGCACTATCTCGGCGATGAAGGCCGCCGTATAGATGGTCAACGCCAGCAGCAGCGCCGCGAGCTCGGGCAACACCGTCAACCCGCCCCGGAAGTTGAAGCCTTGCAGGGTCGGGATGCTCCAGGCAAGCGGGCTCCCCGCCAGCAGGAAGGTGATGAGGGGCAGCAGGACGACAAGTCCCATGCTGCAGCTCCAGACCGGGAAGATCCTGCCGGTCAGTTCCTGGCGACGGCGAGCCCAGCGTCGCAGCCCCCAGCTGACCAGCACCGCCAGCAGCAAGGCCCAGAGCACATAACCAAATCCTGCTTCAAACAACGGCTTGGGCAGGTAGAAGCCCCGCACGTTGAGGAAGGCGATTCCCCCCATCTCCACGCTCTGGCGGGGCGATGGCAGTGTGCGTAGCACCGAGAAGTACCAGAAGAAGATCTGCAGCAGCAGTGGAATGTTGCGAAAGGTCTCGATATAGAGGGTGGCAATCTTGGCCACCAGCCAGTTGCTCGACAGGCGAGCAACCCCGAGCACGAAGCCCAGCAGGGTGGCAAACAGGATGCCGAGCACAGAGACCAGCAGGGTGTTGAGCAGCCCGACCACGAAGGTACGGCCAAAGGTATAGGTCTCGTCGTAGGGGATCAGGCTCTGCAGAATGCCGAACCCGGCCGCATTGCCCAGAAAATCGAAGCCGGTGGTGATACCACGGGTCGCCAGATTGGTCAGGGCATTGTTGATGATGTAGAACAGAAACGCGATAACGGCCGCGACGGCCAAGCACTGAAAGATCAGGGCCCGCACCTTAGCGTCATACCACCAGCGGCCCTGTTTCTTCCTATGGTTTGATGCATGTAACGCCATCAGGATGACTCCGACAAAGCCAAGGCAAGGGGAACATGGGGGGCCAAGCCCCCCAACAACTCATCGACTCAACGGATGGGCGGTGCGTACATCAGGCCGCCCTTGTTCCAGAGTGCGTTGATACCGCGATCGATCTTGAGGGGAGAACCGGCCCCCACGTTGCGATCGAAGGATTCACCATAGTTGCCGACCTGCTTGACGATGTTGTAGGCCCACTTGTCATCCAGTCCCAGCACATTGCCCTTGGGCTCTTCCAGCCCCAGCAGACGGCGGATGTCCGGATTGGTGGATTTCAGCATCTCGTCCACGTTGGCGCTGGTCACCCCAGCCTCTTCGGCGTTGAGCATGGCGTACAGGCTCCAGCGCACCACCTTGAACCACTGCTCATCCCCCTGACGCACCGCCGGGCCCAGCGGCTCCTTGGAGATGACTTCAGGTAATACCAGCGCCTCTTCCGGCTTGGTCAGCTTGATCCTGAGGGAGTAGAGCTGGGACTGATCCGAGGTCAGCACATCGCAGCGCCCCGCCTCGAACCCCTTGACGGTCTGATCCGAGGTATCGAACACCACTGGGGTATATTTCATGCCGCCGTTGGCACGGAAGTAATCCGCCAGGTTGAGTTCGGTGGTGGTACCGGACTGGATGCACACCGCGGCGCCGTCCAGCTCCTTGGCGCCCTTGACCCCGAGGGATTGCTTGACCAAGAAACCCTGGCCGTCGTAGTAGTTCACCCCGGCGAAGGTCAGGCCCAGGGATCCATCACGTGTCAGCGTCCAGGTGGTATTGCGAGAGAGCAGGTCCACTTCACCCGACTGCAAGGCGGTAAATCTCTCCTTGGCGGTGAGAGAGACGTATTTGACCTTGGTGGCATCCCCCAGCACGGCGGCGGCCACGGCGCGGCAGACATCCACGTCCAGACCGGTCCAGGTGCCCTTGGCATCCGGATTGGAGAAGCCGGGCAGCCCATCGCCGACCCCGCACTGCACGAACCCCTTCTTCTTGACCGCATCCAGGGTGCCGTCTGCCCAGACATTGGCTGCCGTCAGCGACAGCACTATCACCATACCCGCCTTGTGTATCTGCTTCATGTCACTCTTCCCTGTGGTTTGATTCAAGATGGCACCCAAAATCCTGCAAGATGCCAGCGTTTTCCCTGCTTTTTTGCAGCTTATCCAGCCGGTCGAAAACCTGTCAATCGGTGCAATCGAGCCCAACTCTGGTGCAGCAGCACAAAATGTTTGAGGGGACCGATATACGCCTTATGAATAAAAAATAGACCCTTATCGACAAAATAGCATACTGAAATATCCCCCTCGGACCAGGGAGATTATTTTTTCGGCAAAATGGATCTGCACAACAGTGGTGCACGGCATGAATTGTTAACTGACTCATTAATATTGAGTTTTAATTCTATGGCCCGCCCCTGGGCAAGATGCCCCGGGAGCTGGCGTCATGGCCATGAGCCCTTGCTCGATAGGCGCCTGACCGGCGGGAAAGAGGTGGGGTGGAAAGGGGATTCAACCGCCGCGCGGGCCGTCTTCGATCTCGGTGATGACGCCGTTCTCGACGGTGACGAACTGCATGAACTGGCTCTTGCCGAAGTTGTAGGTCCAGCGCTCGGCGTACTTGACCGTCATCCTGGCGCCAAAGCCGTTCTCCTCGTAGCGGGTCAGGTCCTCCCTGAGCATCGGCTGACCGCAGCGGATCAGCAGCTCGGCCGTGGTATCCCCCTCGCTCAACAGGGCGCTCTTGCAACGCAGGGTGCCGGCGCTCACCGGCAGCGCGGCAATCAGCAACAACCACCACATTGACTTCATTTTGCACTCCATTTGAACAGCGCGGCCCCCAGGGTGACACACACCAGCGCGAACAGCATCACCTGGGCCAAGGGCCCCGCCACCTGCTGCCAACCCGCCCCCTCCAGCATCACGGCCCGAGCCGCCTCGATGATCTGGCTCAGCGGCAAGCGGGCCCCGATGCCCTGCAACCAGGAGGGAGCGCCTTCCAGCGAAAACCAGACGCCGGATAATAACATCATGGGCAGGCTGATGAGATTGAGCAAACCGCTCGCCAGCTCTTCATTCTGGATGCGGGCGGCGATGAGCAGGCCGAGGGACGCCATGGCGGTGCCACCGACCAGGGCGATCAGCAGCAGCAGCCAGCCCGAGCCGAGCTGCGGCACCCCCAGCAGCCAGTAAGCCACCAGAAACACCAGCAGGCTCACCACCAGAGTGATCAGCACCCGTGACAGCAACTGGGCACAGAGAAACTCGGCGGCAGAAAGCGGCGTGGCCCGCAGCCGCTTGAGCACCCCGTTCTTGCGATAACGGACTATGACGAAGCCCACCCCGAACAGACCGGAGAACATCAGGTTCATGCCGATGACGCCTGGCAGCAGCCAGTCGCCGTAGCGGATGGCCTGACCGCTCAGGGTCTCCTTGTGCAGTGACACTGGGACAGCCTGGCGCAGCAGGTATTCCGCCATAGCGCCCTGAGGGGCATCCGGATTGACCCAGTAACGGCTCAGTGCCGGCGCGAGCAGCAGATCCAGCTGATGAAGGCGCACCTTGAGCTGGCCCCTCCCTTCGTCGTCATAGGGGATCAGCTTGAGCAGCGGAATGCGCTGCAGGGGTTGATAGGCCGCGGGCAGCACTCCCAACACCCCGATCTGCACCAGGGGTTTGGGGGGGCCGGAGAAGATGAGGGAGAAGCCTATTACCAGCAACAGCGGAAACACCAGGTTCCAGACCAGCGCCGCCCTGTCCCGCACGAATTCGAGGTTGCGGGCATAGAAGAGCGCACCGATGCGCTTGATGGATCCACTGGCACGCTGGATGGTATCGCTCATGCGCCACTCCTCAGGCTATGGCCGGTCAGATGCAAGAAGAGATCCTCCAGATTGGGAGATCGCACCTGCATGCCGGTGAGCGGCACCCCCAGAGCGAGCAGCTGTGGCAGCAGGGCGGCCACATCGGGGCAGCTCAACTCCACCAGCTCCCCGTGGCGCTGCAGCGGATGCCCCAGACTCGCGAGGGCCGGGTGATCCATCAGCCGCACCAGCACACCGTCAAAATGCTGGGCCAGCAGAGCCGCCGGCGTATCCAGGCTGAGCAGGTGGCCGTGATCGACGATGGCGATGCGATCGCACAGTTGCTGCGCCTCGTCCATGTAGTGGGTGGTGAGCACCACCGTCTTGCCCTGGGCCTTGACGGCCTCGATGCGCTGCCAGAAGTGGTGGCGCGCCTGGGGATCCAGCCCTGTGGTGGGTTCGTCCAGAAACAGCAGCTCGGGATCGCCGAGCAGGGCCAGCGCCAGCAGCAGCCGTTGACGCTGGCCGCCGGAGAGCTTGCGGCTGTCCCGGTCGATAAACTCGCCGAGGGCGCACAGCTCGATCAGCAGCTCCCGTGGCAAGGGGTTGGGGTAGAGGCTGGCGAACAGGCGCAGGGTGTCGCGTACCGTCAGAAAATCCTGCAGCGCCGTGTGCTGAAACTGGATGCCGATGCGCGAGCGGTAATCGGGGCCACGGGGGGCGCCATGAAACAGGATCTGGCCGCCGTCCGGGGTGTGGATCCCCTCCAGCAGCTCAATGGTGGTGGTCTTGCCCGCCCCGTTCGGGCCGAGCAGGCCAAAACAGCTGCCGGCGGGGATGGCAAAGCTGAGCCCGTCCACCGCCTTCACATCGGGGAAATGCTTGATAAGGTCAACGACTTCGAGGATGGGCGTCATGATCTCTCTCCCGGGAGCTGACCTGACTATATCCAAAAGCCCCACATCTGCCCATTGCTCGGCCCGAGAGCCCAAAAACAAACGGCGACCCTGGGGCCGCCGTTTGCATCAAGCCAGCCGGATCACAGGATGTCCAGCAGCTCCACTTCGAAGACCAGCGCGGAGTACGGCGGGATGGAGCCGGCACCACGGGCACCGTAGGCCAGATCGTGGGGGATGTAGAGCTTCCACTTGGAGCCAACCGGCATCATCTGCAGCGCTTCCACCCAACCGGCGATGACGCCGGTCACCGGGAATTCGGCCGGCTCGCCACGGGCAACCGAGCTGTCGAACACGCCACCGTGGGTGAAGGTACCGTGGTAGTGCACGCGCACGGACTGACCGGCCACCGGCACGGCGCCATCGCCTTCGACCATGACTTCGTATTGCAGACCGGTGTCGGTCACTTTCACGTCGGCACGCTTGGCGTTGTCGGCCAGGAAGGCTTCGCCATCGGCGGCAGCGGCCTTGGCAACCGTTTCCTGCTCTTCCTGCATGCGGGCGGTGATGACCTGGAAGGCATCGTTGATATCATCACGGCTAACCGCGAACTCCAGACCATTCAGGGCATCTGCCAGGCCTTGTTGCAGGGCCGGGATATCCAGACCGGCGAAGGCTTGCTGCGCCAGCTGATCACCCATGTTGCGGCCGATGCCATAGCTGGCCTTCTGTTCGATAGAGTCGTATTGGGACATTGAGAGTTAGCTCCAGATCCAAGTAATGAGGCATTAAAAAAAGAGACGGGATGATATCAGACTTTTTCCCGAGGTGCTGCGGGTGGCCGCCCTGATTTCCCCGCTCGTGGGAGAGAGTTCACACAAGTCAGGGATAAACGCCGCCCATCGACGGCGATCTGTTTACCGTGCTGTTCAGCGAGGCTCGCACCGTGGCCACCTTGGTGCCGTCGGTGATATTGACCCGGCCATCGTCCTATGGTCCCCATGTTGACACCGTGACAAGGAGAGACACCCGGCCACCGCACCAATGTCTTATCAGGCGCGATCCAGCAAAGCCCTAACCGCGGCCACCTTGGTGCCGTCGGTGATATTGACCCGGCCGTCGTCCGAGGTGCCCATGTTCACTCCGTGGGGCACCATGCCACCACGCCAGCCCATGCCGGACATGTGCACCTCGTCCACGCCGGTGAACTCGAGGATGGTGCGCACGTTGTCGGCATTGACGCCGGCCCCCGGCATCAGGCTGGCCCGGCCCGCCAGGGTCTGCTGCATGGCTTGCAAGGTCTCCAGCCCCGCCAGGGCGGTCGGGGCATGACCGGAGCTCAGGATCCGCTCACAACCTGCCGCCACTATGGTCTCCAGATCCGCGCGCCAGTTGGAGCTGAGATCGATGGCGCGATGGAAGGTGACGCCGAGGGGGCCGGCCGCCTCCACCAACTGCCGGAGCTGCCCGGCGGGCACCCGGCCGGTCTCGTCCAGCAGGCCTATCACCACCCCTTGCAGGCCGGCGGCGCGGGCGGCGGCGATATCCAGCAGCATGAGTTCAAATTCGGCGGCACTGAAACAGAAATCCCCGGCACGGGGGCGGATCATGGCGTATACGGGGATGGTCGCATGGCGCGCCACCTGCTGCATGAAGCCATAGGAAGGGGTGAGGCCGCCGAGTCCCAGCGCAGAGCAGAGCTCGATGCGATCCGCGCCGGCTTGTTGGGCGGTAAACAGGGATTCCAGGTTGTCGATACAGATTTCAAGACGGGTCATGATGACTCCTTATCCGGGGAGATCAGACCCTGTGTCTGATCTCATAAATTGAGCAGAGCCGCGCCGCGCACGCCGCCGGCACCGCCGAAACGGGCCTGACGAACGGCAGGCAGGGCGACCCCTGGCAGCAGGTGGCCGGGCAGACGCCGGGGCAGCTCTTCGTATAACACGGGCAGGCCGCTTAGCCCCCCTCCCAGCACCACCACCTCGGGATCGATCATCGAGATGGCGGTGGCAAGCCCGGCGGCCAGGATCTCCAGCCAGCAATCGAGGGTGACCAGGGCACTCGCCTCACCGGCCTCAACGCGGGCGACGATCTGGTGGCCGCTGGCACGCTCGCCGTGGAAATGCAGATAGAGCCGCTCCAGGCCGGTGCCGGAAGCATAAGTTTCAAAACAGACTAAGCGGCCACAACCGCAACGGGGACGAGGCAGCTCGGGATACATCATCAGGATGGTGGCCGGCAGCGGGTAATGGCCTATCTCTCCCGCCAGCCAGTTGCGCCCCTGAATGAGCTTGCCCGCCAGATAGACGGCGCCGCCGATGCCGGTGCCTATGGTCATCCCCAGCGCGCTCTCGGCGCCGGCCGCCGCCCCCTGATGCACTTCAGACCAGAGGAAGCAGTTCGCATCGTTGTCGACGCTGACGGGGCGACCGAGCAATGTGGCCAGATCGGCCCCAAGATGACGGCCGTGGATGGCGGGCAGGTTCGCCGCCACTATGCTGCGATCCTGGCGATTGAGAATGCCGGGAAAGCCGATACCGACAGCTCCCCGGGTGCCAAAACGGGCGTCAGCCTCCACAACCCGGCTGTGAATGAGTTGCTGCAACCCCGAGTAATCATCACCCGGGGTGCTCATCCGCTCCTCGTGACAGAGGTTCAGGGAGCCGTCATAGACCGCAAACGCAATCTTGGTACCACCAATATCAAAGCCGTAATACATGCCACACTCCCTTGCCGGTGAACCTGTCCACCTCAGTCTGTCCAGAAGGGGCACATTGTATTAATTCGCAAAAAAAATAAAGTCACCATGGGGAAAAAATGGGAGCCAGCTCAAAGCAAACGGAACATTTGCCGCTGCAGGCAAGGTTGCCCCAGGCTCTGCAAGGTACGCTCCTCCCCATCGAACACGAAGCCACGGCGCAGGTAGAACCCCTCGCCGATCTCGTTGCCATCGAGCAGCCACAACCTGACACATTCACAGCCGGCCCGACGCATCTGCATCGCCACCGCCTGCCACAACCGCTTGCCATGGCCCTGGCGCCAATGACCGGGATGCAGATAGAGGGCACGGATGCGCGCCGTCATCAGTGTGCCCTCCAGCGCCGGCTGCCAGTAGAGCAGGCCGATGATGACCTCATCCAGGCAGAGCAGCATGGGAGTGGGGCCAGATTCTGCCAGCCGGCGATGCCAGATCTGCAGATGATCGGTGACGGCCAGCTGGGCCAGCAAATCTTCCCCCAGCATCTCGCCATAGGCCGCCAGCCAGCTGGCCCGCTGCATCACCGTCATGGCAGCGGCATCGGCGGGACGGGCCAGCCGCAGGCTTATGCCTTGCACTGAGGAGTCAAACCGGCTGCACGGGCCTGCTGATACAGGGGCTGCGCCTCGGCCTGCTGGGCTTGCAGCTCGGCGATGCGGTTCTGATCACTCGGGTGGGTGGAGAGCAGCTGCGGCGGCGCCTTGCCACCGGAGGCGGCACTCATGTTCTGCCACAGAGGAATGGCCTGGGCCGGGTCGAAGCCCGCACGGGCCATCAGATCCAGCCCAAGCCGATCGGCCTCGCTCTCCTGCTCACGGCCATAGGGCAGGGTAATGCCGACCTGAACCCCGAGGCCGAGCGCGGCCATGGTGGCACCGCCCCCCTGGCTGCTGCCGATGGCGGCATCGGCCACCGCCAGCCCGATGCCGGTCAGCTGCTCGCGAGAGAGCCGCTCGTTGGAGTGCTGGGCCAGCACGTGGGTCAGCTCGTGGCCGATGACGGTGGCGAGCTGATCCTGATTCTTGGCGACCTTGAGCAGGCCACTGTAGACCCCGATCTTGCCGCCGGGCAGGGCGAAGGCGTTCACCTCCTTGGAGTCGAACACCACCACCTCCCAGCTGGTGATGCCGTAGCTCGCCGGCACCTGGGCGGTGACCGCCTTGGCCACGCAAGAGACATAGGCATTTATCTTGGCATCGGTGCTTACCTTCTCCTGCTTCTTCATCTGTTCGAACGAGTCGGCCCCCAGCTGGTTCATCTGCTGGGGGGAGAAGAGCAGCATCTGGCTGCGGCCGGTCGGAGACTGGGCACAACCGGCCAGCAGGGCGCTGCACAGGGCAGCCAGGCCGAATTTGGACAGAGAAGAGGCACGCATGAAGGGATCCTTTACCATGAGGTGATTGCCCTATTCTCGGAAATGCAGCCGTCCGGTGCAAGCAGGCTGCCATGTCCTGCGACCAAAAAGGTCCCGAAACACCAATAAAAACGAGCCCACATGGGGCTCGTTTGTCTGTCATGAGAAGACGGGAGTATTACATCACGCCCAGCTTCTTCAGGTCGGCCTGGACCACCTTGGCCGGGACAGGTACATAACCGTCCTTGGCCACGATGTTCTGACCGGCCTTGGACAGGATCATCTTCACAAACTCTTGCTCCATCGGGGAGAGCGGCTTGTTCGGGTGCTTGTTCACGTAAACGTACAGGAAGCGCGACAGCGGGTACTTGCCGGTGATGGCGTTGTCCGAGGTGGCCTCGATGAAGGTCTTGCCATCCTTGGAGAGCGGTACGGCACGCACCCCGGAGGTGACATAACCGATACCGGAATAACCGATGCCGTTCAGGGAGGAGGAGACGGACTGCACCACGGAAGCCGAACCCGGCTGCTCGTTCACGCCGCTCTTGAAGTCGCCGTTACACAGGGCGTGCTCCTTGAAGTAGCCATAGGTACCGGATACCGAGTTGCGCCCGAACAATTGCAGATCCTTGGCGGACCAGCTGCCATCCAGACCCAGATCAGACCACTTGGTGGCCGCCTTGGCTTCGCCGCACTTGAGGGTGCTGGAGAAGATGGCATCAATCTGCGGCATGGTCAGCCCCTTGATGGGGTTGTCCTTGTTGACGAACACCGCCAGAGCATCGACCGCGACGCGGATGGCGGTCGGCTTGTAGCCATAGCGCTTCTCAAATGCCTCTTCTTCACCGGCCTTCATGGCGCGGCTCATGGGGCCAAACTGGGCGACACCTTCGGTCAGCGCGGTCGGGGCGGTTGAAGAACCGGCGGCCTGGATCTGCACGTTGACGTTGGGGTACATGCGCTTAAATTCTTCGGCCCACAGGGTCATCATGTTGGCCAGGGTGTCCGAGCCGACAGAGGACAGGTTGCCCGAGATGCCGCTGGTCGGGGTGTAATCCGGCAGATCTTTATCCACACCGGCTGCCAGCGCGCTGACGGAAAACAGGGTTGCTGCGGTAAATCCGATTACACCAGCCAGTTTGTTGAGTTTCATCCAATCTCTCCAAAGTTACAAAAGGCGATTACCTTGAGTTTCATTCTGTCTCCTCTCTCCAAGGTGACAGAAGGCTATTGCCAATACATGGCGCCGATTAACACTATCTTGCTGTGGTCAACCCGACTGCATCAGTCAGATTGTTAAGTTTCATTCCGTACCCTCTCGTCTCCAGAGTGCCAGAAGGTCCGTTCTTAAGACGGCGCCAGTATCTGACCTGGCAGTGACAAATTTATGGATTTAATGTGACACTTTAATGACATGGCGCAGGATTATGACAAATGCAAAAAGGGCCGCGTGAGCGGCCCTGATATTGAGACTAACCAATTGACTCAAATGGTTATTTAACCACCACCATGCTGCCGGGGATGAGGAAGCTGAAACGGCTGCCGACACCGACCCGGCTCTCAATCTCGAGCTGGGCGTCGTGATGGCTCAGGGCGTGCTTGACGATGGCAAGGCCGAGCCCCGAGCCGCCGGTGTGGCGAGAGCGCGCCTTGTCGACCCGGTAGAAGCGCTCGGTGAGCCGCGTCAGATGTTCGGGGGCGATCCCCTCCCCCTCGTCCTGCACCAGGAACAGCGCCATGGCCCCCTGCTTGCGCCACTCCACGCTGATCTTGCGACCCGCCGGAGTGTAATGAATGGCGTTGTAGACCAGGTTGGAGACGGCGCTGCGCAGCTGATCCCGATCGCCGCGCACGAACAGGTTGGACTGCACCTTGAACTCAAACTGATGCGCGCTCTCTCCCGACAGTGCCCGCGCCTCCTGCTCAAGCAGTCCCAGCATGGCGGGCATGTCCACCAGATGGGAGAGATCCACCGAGGGCGCCGCCTCGATGCGCGACAGGGTGAGCAGCTGATTGACCAGATTATCCATGCGGATGGTCTGCTCCATCATCACCCTGTGCGCCTTGGCCCACATGGCGGGCGGCGGCGGCTCCTCGGTCATCTCCAGATACCCCTTGAGCACGGTGAGCGGGGTGCGCAACTCGTGGGAGACGTTGGAGACGAAGTGCTTGCGGGTCTTCTCCAGACTGCGCAGCCGGGTCACGTCCCGCACCACCAGCATCGCCTGATCCTCGGCGTAAGGCATGATCCGAAACTCGAGAAACTTCTCCTCGTTGATGGGGGAGCTCATCTCGAAGGGCTCGTCATAGAGCCCCTTGTTCAGGTAGGCAACGAAGGCGGGATGCCGAATGAGGTTGCCGATGTGCTGACCGGCATCCTCCGGCCAGCGAAAGCCGAGCAGTTGCTCCGCCAGCCGGTTGCACCAGAGGATGCTGCCATCGGTGCGAAACACCACGGCCGCATCGGGTAGCGCCTCGGCCCCCTCCCGAAAGCGGCGGATGAGGCCCGCCAGCTCACGGCGACGGGCCCGGTGACGCTGCTGCAGCTTGTAGATACCGTTGAAGATGTATTCCCAGCTGCCGCTGCCATTGGGGGGCACCAGGCTGCGATCGTGCCACAGCCAGTCTGACAGCCGCTTCTGGAAGCGGTAGTGCCAGCCCAGGTGCAGCAGCGTCGCCACCAGCAGGCAGAGGGCGAGGTGATCGACCAGCCAGCCGACCAGGACGAAGGGGGCGTAGAAGAACGCCATTCGCCACAACTGTCGCCGCCAGGCGTAAGGTTGCAACATATCGTCCCCTAGAGGCGGATTGAGAAGCGGTATCCGGCTCCACGCACCGTCTGGATCAACTTGTCGTGCCCCGTCTCTTCGATGGCCTTGCGCAGGCGACGGATGTGCACATCCACGGTTCTGTCTTCCACATACACGTTGGTGCCCCAGACGTTGTTGAGCAGTTGCTCACGACTGTAGACACGCTCCGGGTGAGTCATGAAGAAGTGCAGCAGCTTGAACTCGGTCGGCCCCATGTCCAGCGCCTTGTCCTCGGCGCTGACGCGGTGGGACACCGGATCCAGCTTGAGCCCCTGCACCTCGATCACCTCGTCCACCGAGGTGGGGGAAACCCGGCGCATCACGGCGTGCAGGCGGGCGGTCAGTTCCTTGGGAGAGAACGGCTTGGTGATGTAGTCATCGGCACCCGCCTCCAGACCACGGACCTTGTCCTCCTCTTCACCACGGGCGGTCAGCATCACCACCGGGATCTGGCGGGTCAGCTCATCCTGCTTGAGCTGCTTGATGAACTGGATGCCACTGCCACCTGGCATCATCCAGTCCAGCACGATGAGCTCGGGGTAGGGCTCGCGCACCTTCGCCAGTCCATCGGCATAGTCTTCCGCTTCAACCGTTTCATATCCTTTTTGCTCCAGCACGAAGCAGAGCATTTCGCGGATGGGTGCCTCGTCCTCGACCACCAGAATTCGCTTAGCCATATCCCTTCTCTCTCCTCTGTGAAGATGGGTGCGCCAATTATTAGAACTTTCTGTGACACTTTTATGACTTTATGACAGGCGAGATGATAAACGTTTTCAGTTTCAGTTGGCAGCGGTGCGTTGCAGCAGGTCCCAGCGATTGCCGCTGAGGTCCTCGAACACCACCACGGTGCCGTAAGACTCGAGGCGGGGCTGTTCACAAAAATGCACGCCATAGGCCTGCATCCGCTGGTAATCCCCCCAGAAGTCGTCGGTCTCGAGAAACAGGAAGACCCGACCGCCCCCCTGCTGGCCGATGGCGGCTGCTTGCTCGGGATTGGCGGCGCGGGCCAGCAGCAGGGCCGAACCTGGTGCGCCACGGGGGGCGACCCGCACCCAGCGCTTGCCCGGTTTGCCCGGCTCGTCGAGGGGCATGTCTTCCAGCAGCTCAAATCCGAGACCCTCGGTAAAAAAGCGAATGGCCGCGTCGTAGTCGGCCACCAGCAGAGTCAGAGCGCCAAGGTGTTGTGGCATGCAGAGGTTCCTAGTCAGATGAGTCACGGGCGCAGCATAACGGCAACCCGGCCCTGTCACCAGCCCGACCCGCGCGGCAGCAGGAGTTATTCCACCTCGACCCGGTTGCGGCCCCGTTTCTTGGCCTGATAGAGCGCCTCGTCGGCCCGCTTGAGCGCTCTTTCCAGCGGATCGCCATGTCGCTCCGCCACCCCGAAGGAGGCGGTGATCTTCAGGCCCCTTGGCCAGTGCGGATAGGCGACCAGCGCGGCCCGCAGCCGTTCGGCCAGCGCCAGGGCCTTGGCCTGCTCATAGTGCAGGCAGACCAGCACAAACTCCTCTCCCCCCCAGCGCACCAGCCGGCACAGGCTGTCACAGTGACGCAACACCTCACTCACCATGTGCTTGAGCACCTCGTCCCCCATGGGGTGGCCGTGGTTGTCGTTGACCTGCTTGAAGTGATCGATGTCGATATAGATGAAGGAGAGCGGTATCTCGCCGAGCTCGCTGAGCAGCTTCTCGCCGCCGAACCGGTTGAGGGCCCCGGTCAGAGGATCGTAGCGGGCCTCCTCCTCGGTGCGCCTGTTCTGCTCGCTCAGGCTCTGACTGAGCTCCTCGGCCGCCAGCTTGGCCGCCTTGGCCTTGCGCAGCCGGTCCCGCATCAGCAAGTGCTGCACCAGAAACAGCGTGAGCCCGTAGGCCAGCCAGCTCAGCAGCAGGGGACGGTAGAAGGAGCCAGCCCGTCCCCAGCGGCCATAAAACTCCATCTGCTCCAGCGCCAGCCGGTAGTGGCCGGGCTTCATGCCGACACCGGAGGCGATCTCGATGGCATAGACATGGTGCAAATCCGGCCCCTGCTGGGAGAGCGGGATCTTGTACTGCTGCACCCACCAGGTGGCCGGGGTAAACACCTTGAGCGGCACGTCCTGGACACGGCCGTAATCGTCGGGGCGGAAGATCACCTCGTTGAACTTGTGGGAGGTCTCATCCCCGGGCTTGGAGTAGGCGGGGTGATAGTTGCGCAGATAGAGTCGCCATACTTGCTCCCCCTCTCCCTCGACCCGCAACTTGATGCGCACCCCGTCGAAGTGGGAGAGATCGATTCCCTGCTCGGGCTTGGCCAGGGTCAATGCCAGCTCACAGAAGGGAAATTCGTAGCCGGCGCGCAACTGGCAGTCGATGGCGGGTTGCTCCCGTGATGGGAGCAGGGAGGTGACCGAATGCCCCCCCAGCGGGCGATCATCATGCACGGTGACGGACAGTTCGGCATTCGCCACCATCTCCAGCCGTCGATCCGGCCCGAATTCAAACAGCAGGATCGCCAGCAGGCTCAATACCAGCAACACCCAGAACAGCAGGTTGGTCACGCGAGAATAGGAAGGAAGCATATGTATCACGCCTAAACAGGACTCTTACTCTACACCTTCCGATCCGGCTCTAACCTGATCCGGATCCGAAGGTTATTACACGCGCCACCGCGGGCGCCATGGGGCTAACGGGCCGGTGACATGCCTAGGGGCATGCGGGGCCGCCGCTCCCAGATGCAGGGATAACCCTGCTTGAGTTCCGTTCGGAATCAGGCCCATGCTCGGGGTGGGAGGGCGCGGGCCAACGTCTTGATATCTTTACCACAGAGCACTCCATGCTACGGAAAAATAAAGAGAAATCGTCTTGCGCCACATAGTACACAAGGCGGGCAGGAAGCGATAGCGCCCTCAGCCGCCCGTTCGCAACGTCCGGTAGAGGGTAGTGCGGCTGATGCCGAGCCGACGCGCCGCCTCGCTCACGTTGCCATCGCAGGCCGCCAGGGTCTGCTGCACCCGCAGCCTGCTCTGCTCGCGCAGCGTCGCCTCCTCCTCCGGCGCCATGGAGACAGGTGCGGCCCCGGGCAACTGCGGTGCTGAGTGCAGATGCAGGTGCGAGGGCAGGATGTTGCCCAGCCCTTCCGCCAGCACGCAGGCCACCTCCAGCACCTGCTTGAGCTGGCGTACGTTGCCGGGCAGGGGGTGGGCCAGCAGCTGGCGCTCGGCGGCCTCATCGAGCCGCAACGCGGGATCCATCTCGCGCAGCAGGTGCAGGATCAGGGCCCTGCGCTCGGCCAGCGGTCGCGCCCGCAGCGGCGCAAGCGACTGACGCCAGCCGCAGATGCGGTAGTAGAGATCCTCGCGGAAGGTGCCGGCCTGCACCATGGCGGCCAGATCCCGGTGGCTGGCGCTGACCAGCCAGAAGTCCACCGACTCGGGTCTGTGGCTGCCGACCGGGGTGACGGCGCGCTCCTGCAACACCCGCAGCAAGCGGGTCTGGGCCGACAGCGGCAGCTCGCCGATCTCGTCCAGCATCAGGATGCCGCCGTGGGCGGCGCGCAGATAGCCCTGACTGCCTTGGCTACGGGCACCGCTGAAGGCGCCGCCCACGTAGCCAAACAGCTCGGCCTCCACCAGATCCGCCGGCAGGGCGCCGCAGTTGACGCACATCAGGGGTTGCCCTTGTCGACTCGACTGGCGATGCAGCGCCCGCACCAGGTGCTCCTTGCCGCTGCCGGTCTCCCCCTCGATGAGCAATGAGATACCCCGCTCCAGCATCTTGAGGGGCACAGCCCCCTGATCTTGCGGCACTGAGACGGGTGTTGGCGTCGTACTGGCCTCCAGTTTCAGACCACGGCGCTCGCGCAGCAATTGCCGACCATCGAAGGGGTATTGGTCGAGCCAGAGTCGTCCGGCCCGGTTGGCGCCGAGCAGTTCCCCCGACTCCCCCAGCAGAAGCCGGGCAGACCAGAGGCTTTGGGGCTCCAGATCCACCAGCCAGCCCGGCTGGCGCGCCAGCAGCGCGTTCTCGAGGGTCATGGCCAGCAGCCGCACCGTGCCCAGCATGTCACCGCCGTGATGGGCCGCATCGGTGGAGATGTCGAGCACCCCGAGCAGACGGCCATCGGGGCCGAGCAGCGGGCAGGCGCTGCAACTGAGGAAGCTGTGCTGGGCGAAGAAGTGTTGGGCCCCGAGCACCTGCACCTCGCTCTGTTCGGCGAGCGCGGTGCCGATGGCGTTGGTGCCCTTGCTCCCCTCCCCCCAGCGGGCGCCACTGCGCAGGAAGATGCGCTCGGCGTGACGGGCGAAGCCGTCGTCGCCACTGGCCGCCAGGATGGCCCCCTCGGCGTCGCACAGCAGCAGCCGGCAGGGCCGCCCGGCCAGCAACTGGGCGAACAGCGGCAGCACGAAGCGCTGGAAACAGGCGAGGAGATCCCTGTGCTCCTCTTGCCTCGCCCTGAGCTCCCCCTGGGGCAGCAAATCCAGCTCGGCGCTCTGCTGGCGGCTGAGCCCCTGATGCAGGCAGCGCTGCCATGAGCGCTGGATGGGGCTGGATTGGGGAAGTTCGCTCATCGGGCCTCCTGTTCATAAAGGGCACAGTGTCGCGGCCACTGTCCAGAAACGGCACAGTCTCATCGCCACGACCGGGGTCATTGGTTAATCAAGATACGCCGCCACGCCCTTTTTGATAACGTTTTTGTAACCTTTGCACGCTGATCAGACCCTCTGGCACGCCCCTTGCGATAACGGATCGCAACCGACCCTCTCGATGGGGCCGGCCAGGACCACACACATAAGGATAATGAGATGATCTACACCGCTCCCGGCCAGGCAGGCGCCCTGGTCAGCTTCAAATCCCGTTACGACAACTTCATCGGTGGCGACTGGGTCGCCCCCCGCGCCGGCCGCTACTTTGAGAACATCTCGCCGGTGGATGGCAAGGTGTTCTGCGAGGTGGCCCGCTCCGACGCCGCCGACATCGAGCTGGCGCTGGATGCCGCCCACAAGGCCTTTGCCAGCTGGAGCAAGACCAGCGTCACCGAACGCAGCAACCTGCTGCTGCGCATCGCCGATCGCATCGAGCAGAACATAGAGCGGCTCGCGGTCGCCGAGACCTGGGAGAACGGCAAGGCGGTGCGCGAGACCCTGGCCGCCGACTTGCCGCTGGTGGTGGATCACTTCCGCTACTTCGCCGGTTGCATCCGCGCCCAGGAGGGCTCGGCCGCCGAGCTGGATCAGAACACCGTCAGCTACCACTTCAAGGAGCCCATCGGGGTGGTCGGCCAGATCATCCCCTGGAACTTCCCGCTGCTGATGGCGACCTGGAAGCTGGCACCTGTGCTGGCGGCCGGTTGCTGCAGCGTACTCAAGCCCGCCGAGCAGACCCCGGTCACCATCATGCTGCTGATGGATCTCATCAAGGACATACTGCCCCCCGGCGTGGTCAACGTGGTCAACGGCTTCGGTGCCGAGGCGGGCCAGGCGCTGGCCACCAGCGACCGTATCCAGAAGCTCGCCTTCACCGGCTCCACCGAGATAGGGGCCCATATACTGCGCTGCGCCGCCGACAAGATGATCCCCTCCACCGTCGAGCTCGGCGGCAAGTCCCCCAACATCTATTTTGCCGATGTGATGCAGCACGAGAGCCAGTACATCGACAAGGCGGTGGAGGGCATGCTGATGACCTTCTTCAACCAGGGCGAGGTGTGCACCTGCCCCTCCCGCGCCCTGGTGCACGAGAAGATCTACGACGATTTCATGGAGCGGGTGCTGGCCCGCACCCGTGCCATAGTGCAGGGCAACCCGCTCGACACCGCGACCCAGGTGGGGGCCCAGGTCTCCCGCGAGCAGTACGACAAGATCCTGAGCTACATGGCGATAGGCCGTGGCGAGGGGGCCAGGATGCTGATCGGCGGCAACGCCGCCAGGGTGAGCGGGCTGGAGGGGGGCTTCTACATCCAGCCCACCATCTTCCACGGTCAGAACAAGATGCGGGTGTTCCAGGAGGAGATCTTCGGCCCGGCGCTCGGGGTCACCACCTTCAAGAACGAGGCAGACGCCCTGGCCATCGCCAACGACACCCAGTACGGGCTGGGGGCGGGTCTGTGGACCCGGGACAGCAACCTGGCCTGGCGCATGGGCCGCGGCATCCAGGCCGGTCGGGTCTGGGTCAACTGCTACCACGCCTATCCGGCCCACGCCGCCTTCGGCGGTTACAAGAAGTCGGGGATAGGCCGCGAGACCCACAAGATGATGCTGGATCACTACCAGAACACCAAGAACCTGCTGGTGAGCCACGACATCAACCCGCTCGGCTTCTTCTAGCCAGGCAGTCGCTCATCCCAACCGACAAGGGTGCCTTAGGGCGCCCTCTCTTTACCCTCCGATATCATTTGCGGCAGCTGGCTCAGCCTCCTGGCTGGGCCAGCTGCTGGCGATAGCGCTGGGGGGAGCAGCCCAGCTCCCGGTTGAACATGGCGATGAAGGCCGAGGTGGAGCCGTAGCCGAGCCGCCAGCCTATCTCCTGAATGGGCAGCTCCCCCTTGAGCCAGGCCAGCGCCTTGAGCAGCCGCAGCCGGGCCCGCCACTGACCGAAGTTCATGCCGAGCTCGCGCACGCAGCGCCGGGCCAGGGTGCGCTCGGTGCTGTGCAACTGCTCGGCCCACTGGGCCAGGGTGCGGGGATCGGCGGGATCGCTGCGCAGGGCCGCCAGCATGGGGGCCAGCAGCTTGTCCTGGCTCATCGGCAGGTAGCTCTCCTGGCAGCGAGTCCGGCTCAGTTTCTCCACCAGCAGCTCGGCCTGGCGCCTGTCCCACTCGTCCTCCATGTGCCCCAGCCGCCGATCGCAGAAGTCCGCCAGCATGGCCCGGATCAGCGGCGTCATCTCCAGCAGCCTGGGCTCGGTGGGCAGCCGGGCGGCCAGGCTGTCGTTGACGTAGATGGAGGTGTAGTCGAGGGCCTGCTGGTTGTAGGAGGCGTGCTCCAGCCCGGCCGGCACCCAGATGAGGTAATCCGCCGGGGCCAGCAGCCGCTGCTCGTCCAGCACTATCTCCATCACCCCCAGGCTTATCATGCTGAGCTGACCCCAGGGGTGGCTGTGGGAGGCGCAGGCGCTGTCGGCCTGGATCTGCTGATAGCGCAGGTAGAGCGGATTGGGCTCGGCCAGTTCGGCATCCTGGCGCTGATGGGGACGCGGCTGCATGGGTTGTCCTTTCTGCGGGATAGATTGTCAGTTTTACGTTACTTGACAACAAAAAGACAAGAGTAGACTGATGGCCTGATGCTAAGGAGTCTTTAATGCGTATCTTCTCCCCCCTCCTGTTCCCCCTGATGGCGGTGCTGATCTGGGCCACCAACACCGTGGTCTCCAAGGCCGCGGCCGGTGTCGTCGATCCCGCCGCCATCTCGTTCTACCGCTGGGTGCTCGCCGCCCTGGCGCTCTCCCCCTTCTGCCTGCCGCAGCTGTGGCGCCGCCGCGCCGAGGTCCGCCTCTGGCTCGGCAAGCTGCTGGTGCTCTCCCTGCTCGGCATGGTGCTCTACCAGTGTCTGGCCTACTACGCCGCCCACAGCACCTCGGCCACCAACATGGGGGTGATCGGCTCATTGCTGCCGCTGCTCACCCTGCTGATCGGCGCCTGCTTCTTCGGCCAGCGGCCCGGCAAGCAGGCGCTGGGGGGCATGAGCGTCTCCCTGTTCGGGGTGTTCTGGCTGCTGAGTCAGGGTCAGCCCCTGGCGCTGCTGCACAACGGCATCAACCCGGGGGATGGCATGATGCTGCTGGGAGCGGCCAGCTATGCGCTCTATGGCCTGCTGATCCGCCGCTGGCAGCTGCCGTTCGGCCCCTGGCTCAACCTCTATGTGCAGATCCTGCTGGCGGTGCTGCTGCTCATCCCGGTCGCCCTCAGCGCCGACTCGCTGGCGGTGCCGCGGGAAGGCTGGAGCATGGTGCTGTTCGCCGGGCTGGCCTCCTCACTGCTGGCGGCCTACTGCTGGATGCGCGGCCTGGCGAGCCTCGGCCCTGAGCGCACCTCGGTGTTCATGAACCTGATCCCGCTGTTCACCGCCATGATCGCGGTCAGCAGCCTGGGGGAGCCCATCCACGGCTATCACCTGCTCGGCGGCGGCCTGATCCTGGGAGGTGTCATGTGCTCCCAGCTCAAGGCACGGCGACGTACTCCACTGCTGGAAGAGGCCTAGGCAGCGAGAAAGGCAGGAATTCCTGTAAATATCGACAGGCTATGCTGCAAAAAACACGCTAAAACAACGAGGGAGCCCAGGCTCCCTCGTTGTTTTTACTTATGTTGCCGCGACTCGCTTGCGCGTCTCAGCCGGTACGACGCCAGTCATAGCGCCGCTCCGGCCGGCCGCGCTGGCTGTAAATAGCTGAGATCCACGGCCAGCGTGTCCCCTGGCGCCAGCGTTTTCTCTGCGATCCTAACCCACACGACGCCAGTGATAGCGCCGCTCCGGCCGACCGCGCTGGCTGTAAATAGCTGAGATCCACGGCCAGTTTGTCCCCTGGCGCCAGCGTTTTCTCTGCGATCCTAACCCACACGGCGCCAGTGATAACGGCGCTCTGGGCGACCGCGCTGACCGTAGTTGAGATCCACGTCCAGCTTGTCTTCGGACTCCAGAAACTCCAGATAGCGGCGCGCCGTGGTGCGGCTCAGGGAGAGGCGCAGCGCCACCGTATCGGTGGAAAACGCGGTATCCGGCTCCCCCGCCAGCAGCTCCAGCACCTGGCGCAAGGTGATGGCGTCGATGCCCTTGGGGGTGTCGCGCACCTCCCTCGGCTGGATCCGCCCCTTGCCCATCAGCCGATCGAGATCGTTCTGCTCCAGCAGGCCGCGCTCGCACAGGCGGCGATGCAGGGTCAGTATCTCGTCCAGGCTCTGCTGGATGCGAAACAACCGCAGCGGCTTGATGATGTAGTCCTGCACCCCCAGGTTCAGGGCCTGCTGTATGGTCTCCACGTCACAGGAGGCGGTGACCATGACCACGAACACCTCCCGATTGTGGTTGCGCAGCCGGTTCACCCACTCCAGCCCGGAGCCGTCGGGCAGAGAGATATCCACCACCAGCAGTTGGGGTTCGGTGGCGCGCATCATGAGATCGGCCTGGGCCAGGCTCTCGGCCCGTCCCAACAGGGAGTAACCCGCGTTCGAGGAGACCAGCTCGGCCAGGATGGCACCGATCCGATCGTCGTCCTCGATAATAAGCGTGAAGATTGGCTTCATGGCTCACACCAATTGGTTTTTATTCAAATAGATACCGAACAATGTTGTCTGTTCGGCGGTGCGTCGCCATTCTATCACACCGCCACGACGGGCCACGGTCTTCTTGACCAGAAAGAGACCTACGCCATGATCGCCGGTCTGGCGACTGATACCGTAGTCGAACAGATGATCCGCCAGCGCCTCGTCCACCCCCACCCCGCTGTCCTCCACCTCGATCACCAGCCGCCGGCCGAAGTCGTCGAGGGAGAGCAGCACCCTGGGAGGGCAGTGCTCGCGGTTCGCCCAGGCGGCGCGCAGGCCGTTGTCCAGCAAGTTGCCGATACAGGTGATGAGATCCGCCGACACCTCGGCCGGGTACTCCCCGAGTGTCGAGCCCGGATCCAGCACCAGCTCGACCCCGAGCTCCCGCGCCCGACTGAACTTGCCGAGGATGAGCCCGGCCACCGGCTTGTTCTCGATGGCTCGCAGCAGGTCTTGCAGCATGTTCTGGCAGGCCTCGTTCTCCTGCTGGATAAGCTCAACCGCCTCGTCCACGTGACCGAGCTGCAACAGGCCGGAGAGACTGCCCAGCTTGTTGGCAAACTCGTGGGTCTGGATGCGCAGCATCTCGGCGTACTGGCGCAGGTGAGTCACCTGCATGCCGAGGCTGCCGGTGCCATCCGGTCGGCTGAAGATCAGCATGCGTCCGGGTTCGCGGCCGCTGAGCTCCTGCCAGTGGCCGACGAAGTCCTCCCCCTGTACGGTGAAGTGCACCCCGCCCTCCTGACTCAGGGCCGGCAGCAGGCTGGGGGCCAGCTCGGCCAGGGATTGCCCCAGCAGGGCATGGCGGCCGGTGCCCGGAAGGCGCAGCTGATAGAAGGCCGCGCTGTTGAGCATCTTGATCCTGTGTTGGCCATCGAGGGCCACTATCCCCTCCGAGATGCCCTCCAGCACCAGATCCTGCTGGGCGAAGCGGTTGACTATGGTCTCCGGCTCCAGATCCAGCAGGGTGCGCTTCAGCCGGTGTTGCAGCCAGAACGCCAGCAGCAGGCCGCAGCCCAGCACGGCGCCGATGGCGCTGATGAGCAGGGCGATGCGCTCCAGATAGATGCCCTCCACCGTCTGCATCAGGTAACCGACCACCACGGCGCCGATGGTGCGCCCATCCGCCCCGACCACCGGGGAGAAGCAGCGAATGGACGGCCCGAGGGTGCCCACATCCTTGGAGCAGTAGCTACGCCGCTCCTGAATGGCCGGCCAGATATCCTCCCCGCGGAAGGTCTGGCCCACCAGCTCCGGTGAGGGGTGACTGAGGCGCCTGGCATGCTCGTCGGTCACCACCATGTAGGCGGCGTCGGTGCGCTTGCAGATCCCCTGCACATAGTCCCGCAAGCCTGGATCCTTGCCCAGCTGCAGAGCCTGCACCACCCGGGTATCTGCCGCCAGCACCCGCGCCAGATCGCTGCCCTTCTCCTCCAGGCTGTTCTCCAGCAGGTGACGAATGAAGAGGGCGAGCAGCCCGCCCAGGATCAGGACCAACAGCAGCGACATGCCAAGAGAGAGGGTGACCAGTTGATGGCGCAGTTTCATCGATTAACCTTGCAGACTCAGGGGACGGACCAATAGTGAGGGCGCCACCAGGTCTGGTCAATCAGCGGGGCGGGATCCCCCATAAATTCGGCCAAGCCTTCCTCGCGAGCGCAGAGCGCCACCGCCCTCGCCACGGCGCGGGCCACCTCCCCCACCTGCTCGATGGGAGGCAGTAACCGACCGGTTGCCAGCGGATAGGCTCCCACCGCCCGCACCGCCGCCTGCAACATGCCATCGCTGATGCGGCGCGCCTTGACCGCGCAGGCGCCGAGGCCGATACCGGGGAAGACGTAGACGTTGTTGCACTGGGAGACCACCCGCGCCTCCCCCGCGACAACCACCGGGGCAAAAGGGCTGCCGGTGGCGAGCAGGGCACGCCCGCCGGTGGCCTGCCACACTTCGGCCGGGGTCGCCTCGGCGCTGCGGGTCGGGTTGGAGAGCGGCAGGATCACCGGTCGCTCGCACACCTCCCCCATAGCGTTGAGTACCGTGTCGGTGAAGAGGCCACCCTGGCCGCTTACCCCGACCAGCACCCCTGGCCGCAGTCGCTGAATAAGCTCTGGCAGGGATAGGCACGCCTCCTCCGGCGCCCTGGCGAAGGGCTGCTGGGAGGGGGTCAGATTGAGGCGATCCCGGCAGACCAGCCCGTCCTGATCAAACAGCTGAACCCCCTCAGGGCTACCCGCCAGCTGAGCCAACATGGCGGCGATGCCGCAGCCCGCCGAACCCGCGCCGACGATCAGCACCGGTGTCTCGGCAAGCGTGCTGCCCGCCTGCTGCAAACCTGCCAGCACGCAGGCCGAGGCGACGGCCGCCGTACCCTGGATGTCGTCGTTGAACATACAGAGCTGGTCCCGGTAGCGGGCCAAGAGGTTCGCGGCGTGCTTGCCGGCGAAGTCTTCGAACTGCAGCACCACCTGGGGCCAGCGTTTGTGAATGGCGGCCACCACCTTGTCCATGAAGCGGTAGTAGGGCTCACCGTCCACTCGAGGCGCCTGCCAGCCGAGGTAGGAATCATCCTCCAAGAGTTCCGGGTTGTTGGTGCCCACGTCCACGCACAGGGGCAGGGTGCGCGCCGGGTTGATGCCACCGGCGGCGGAGTAGAGCGCCAGCTTGCCGATGCAGATCCCCATGCCGCCGATGCCGAGATCGCCGAGCCCCAGCACCCGTTCACCGTCGGAGATGACGATGACGTCCACCTCCTGCTCCACCGCGGCGAAGATGTCGTCGAGATCGTCCCTGTCGTGCCAGGAGAGGTAGAGACCGTGGCTGCGCAGGTAGAGATCGCTGTGCCGCTGGCAGGCCTCACCCACCACAGGGGTGTAGATGATGGGCAGCAGCTCGGGCAGGTGGTGGCGCACCAGATCGTAGAACAGCACCGGGTTGTCCTCCTGCAGCTGGCGCAGCAGCAGGTGCTGATCGAAGGGGCTCTGCATGGCCGAGACCAGGCGGTAGATGCGGCGGCGCTGCTGGGAGAGTGACTCCTCCTTGTGGGGCATGCGCCCCATCAGGCCCTGTCGCTTGCGTTCGGCATAGGGCAGGCTGGTGCCCATCATGATGTCGTTCATTGTCGATTCCTTTTATGCCAGCAGCGAGATGAGCAGGGTGGCCAGGATCAACATCACGGCCCCCCCGAGACGGGAAGAGATCTGGGCGAACGGCATCAGCTTCATGCGCTGGGCCGCCGACAGCACGGCCACGTCGCCGGTGCCTCCCATGTTGGCCATGCACAGGCCGCCGGTGATGGCCGCCTCTATGGGATAGAAGCCGATCATCCGCCCCACGATGGCCGCCCCCAAGGCCCCACCGACGACGGTGACCAGCACCATGATGAAGTAGTTGACCGAGAAGGCACCGATAAGCTCGGGGATGCTGGTGTAGGCGACGCCTATGCCCACCAGCAGGGAAGGGGTGAGGTTGCTCACCACGAACTGGTACCAGTCGGCGGCCGCCTGCTCGTAGCGACGGGGCAGCACGCCGCTCACCTTGATGATGGCCACCGCCAGGATCATCAGGGCGAAGGGGTGCATGGGGATGAAGTTGCCGAGCAGGGAGCCCAGCACAAACATGCTGGAACTGATGAAGAGCCCGAGCCCCAGGCTCTCCAGGGTCGGGGCCTGGACCTTCTCGTCGGCCACGCTCTCGCCGCTCTCCTTGATCATCAGCTTGCCGTTGCCGGTCAGTGAGGGATAACGACGGCCGAGGCGGGCCAGCAGGGTGCCCACCAGGATGGCCAGGGTGTTGGCGATCACCACCGCCGGCACCATGCGTGACAGCAGATCGGCGCTGGACATCTGCAAGGGGCCCGAGAGGATCTCCACCAGCGGCACGGCGCCGGCCCCCATGCCGCCACCCATGATGGGCAGGCCGATGAGCAGCACCGCATTCTTGAAGCCGTAACCCAGCAATGAGCCGACCAGGCCGACGCTGAGCAGCGCCAGGGCCACGCCCCCCAGGATCACCGGCAGGTAACGCATGGCGGCGTTTTTCAGCAGGGCGCCGCTCATGCCAAATACAGATCCGGTCACCAGGCTGGCGATGAAGAAGTTGAGGAAGCCCCCCTCCTTCATGAAGCCGATGATCACCTGGCCCGCCTCGACCGGCAGGACCCGGTACTCAAACAGCGCGGCGCCACCGAAGATGGCGAGTATGGTGCCGCCCCCCAGGTATTCGCGGATGGGAGTGATGCGCTCGCCGAGCTCGGTCAGCAGGGTGCCGAGCACGAACATCAGCGCCAGGGCGCCGACCATGCCGAGCGGCAGGGAGCCGTTCCAGCCGGAGAAGAGGACGCAGGTGGCCAGCCCGAGGAAGATCATCATGGGCATGCCGGCGATCTGTTGGTCGCTCCAGGCGACCTTGGCTTGTGCTTGGGGGGTAGAGAGGTTTTTCATTGTTATGCTCCAGCGTGTGGTGTGGCGCTACTCTAGTGATCCCCCCCGGCGCTGTCGGTTAGCAGGCTTGCAAAGCCATATAAAAACATTGAAACCTTAAGCACCATTCAGCACCGGACACCGGCCCGGCCCCGCCGAATGCCCCTGCCCCCGTCACCGCCTCTTTCTTGCGCCTCTCGTCGCCGCAACCTTAATGTGAGCTGAATCACGCTTTACTTAGCCTGCGAAATAAATATAATGCTTAGCAGGCTAAGTATATGAGGTGTCTGCCATGAAAAAGGATCTGGAGATGTTGCGCGAGCTCTCCCTCGCCGAACAACTGGGGCGACTGCACCGGCTGTGGCGTACCGTGGCCGATATCGAGCTGGCCCCACTTGGGCTCACCCATCCGCGCTGGACGGCGCTGTGGAAACTCAGCCAGCTCGGCGGTCACCTCAGCCAGAAGACCCTGGCCGAGGCGCTGGAGATAGAGCTGCCCTCCCTGATGCGCACCCTGGGCCAGCTGGAAGAGCAGGCCCTGATCGAGCGCCACTGCTGCAGCCAGGACAAGCGCGCCCGCATCGTCACCCTGACCGAGGCCGGCAAGGCGCTGCTCGATCAGATCGAGGATCGCATCATAGGGGTGCGTCGGGAGCTGCTCGCCGGCATCAGTCAGCAGGAGCTGACGCAATTTGAAGAAATCGTGCACCGCATCAGCGCCAACGCCCTTGGCAAGATCGGCGCCCAGCATAAAGAGAGAGAATAAGATGACCCCGGATCAACAATTCAAGCGCTGGATCAAGTGGGCCATGGCATGCTTCATCCTGGTGTTCGGCTACTTCCTGCTGGCCGATCTCAAGATGCCGCTCACCCCGCAAGCCATGGCGACCCGGGTCGTCACCAAGATGGCCCCCCAGGTCAGCGGCAAGGTGGTCGAGGTCGCGGTGGCGAACAACCAGCACGTCAAGCAGGGGGATCTGCTGTTCACGCTGGATCCCGTCCCCTTTGAGCTCGCAGTCGAACAGGCTCGCCTCGCCCTGGCTCAGGCCGGGCAACAGAATCGCCAGCTGGACGCGACCCTGAGCGCCTCCCTCGCCGAATATAGCGCGCTGCAAACCTTGGGTGCCCAGAAACAGCGGGAGGCGGCGCGCATTGATGCGCTCTATCGCCGCCACATGGTCTCCGAGCAGCAGAAAGACGATGCGGACAGCGCCGCCCGCACCGCCCACGCCAACCTGCTGGCAAGCCAGGCCCGCATGGAGCAGACCAGGGTCAACCGGGGGTTGCCCGGTGACGACAACCTGCTGCTGCGCCAGGCCCGCAACCGCCTCGCCCAGGCCGAGCTCAATCTCACCTACAGCCAGGTACACGCGAGCCAGGATGGCATCATCACCAACCTGCAGCTCAAGCCGGGCAGCGTCGCCACCGCGGGGGCGCCCCTGCTGGCCCTGGTGTCGGAGCAGGTAGACGTGATCGCCGATTTTCGCGAGAAGAGCCTGCGCCATGTCAGCCCCGGCAGCCAGGCCCTGATCGCCTTCGACGGCGAGCCCGGCCGCCTCTATGCCGCCCGGGTCGCCAGCCTGGATGCCGGGGTCAGCGCCGGCCAGTTCGATGCCAACGGCCTCTTGGCCAACCCCATCGAATCGGATCGCTGGGTGCGGGATGCCCAGCGCCTGCGCCTGCATCTGGCCCTCGAGCAGCTGCCCGAGCATCTGCCGGCCGGGGCTCGCGCCACCGTCCAGCTGCTGCCGGACAACGCCCTCACCGCCTTGCTGGCACGCGGCCAAATCCGCCTGCTCAGCCTGCTGCACTACATCTACTGAGATGACGACCATGAACCTGTGGCACAGGCCCCTCACCGCCAACGAGCTGCGCCAGTGCCTGCGCATCGCCTTTGGCTGCACCCTGGGGTTCTTGCTCTGCAAGACCTTCGGCTGGAGCAACGGGGTCTTCTTCACCGTCACCCCTGTGTTGCTGCTGGGGATGATACCGGTGATGAACGGTCACGCCGCCCGCCAGCTCATCGCGTCCGCCGCGTCGTGCGGGCTGGAGGTAGGCCTGCTCGGCGGCCTGTTCGGCGGCCATCCCGGCCTGATGACCCCCATCGTCTTCCTGCTGTTCCTCTACCGTTTCGCCGCCATGTCCCGCGGCAGCCTGTTCCTGTTCGGCGCCAACGGCGTGCTGAGCCTCAGCATCATGCTGCACTTTGCCAGCTATCCCGGGACAGATCTGAACGATCTGATCTTCAGCAACCTGTGGGCCAGCGTCCTGTCGGTGCTCATCGCCTACCTGATGACGGCCCTGATCCCGGATGTGGAGGAGCGGCCCAAACCCGCCGCCTCCCCCAAGGCCCCGCACCGGATGCGGCACGAGGCGCTGCTCGGCGCCAGCATCGCTACCTTGTCGTTCCTGGTATTCCAGCTGTTCGATCTGCGCGACTCCATGTCCGCCCAGGCCACCACCCTGCTGGTGCTGTTCCCCATGCATTGGGACGGGGCGCTGAGCTACGCCCGCAAGCGCGCCATGGGCACCCTGCTGGGGGTGAGTTTCGGCATCCTGGGCCAGCTGGTGCTGTACGACTGGTCCGGTTTGCTGCTGCTGGTCACCCCCCTGCTCTGGCTCGGCGCCATGCTGTTCAGCCATGCCCACGTGAAGGAGGCCAGCGGCTCGGGGGTCGGCTTCGGCGCCCTCACCACCCTCGGCATTCTGTTTGGCCAGTACCTGACCCCGGGCAACGATCTGGTGTTCAGCGCCCTGTACCGGGTGAGCAGCATCATGTTCGCCATCGTCGCCACCCTGCTGGCCTGTTATCTCATCCACCGTCTGCTCAACCGCTTCGAGGCGACCCGATTCGGTTATTGAACCCTTTTCCAATAGCAAAGGATCTGCTGCCTTTCGCCCCGCCACGTCTGCGGGGCGTTTTTTTGCCCGCGTGTTGCAGATCGACCCTTCTTGTCTGACGACAACGATAACTATGCTGGTAAGGGCTGGTATGGGACGTCGAAGCCAGACTTGGACTCCATTGAATGGTTTTTCTGCGGCACCGGCGATATATGACGACGCTGGCCCGAACCGTGCTACTGTGGCCCCTCACTCACCGGCCGATTGCGCTCTGCACCTGATGACAGGCTTGTCATGCAAAAGAGTCGCCAGCCAGGGCAGCCCTTGCCCACCTCTCACCCTCAACCCGACTTCGCCGGACCCGCTGTATTGACCCGATGCCATAAGGCGCATCCCTCCCTGCCGCAGCCTGTTCTCACTGTTGTTATCTGCTATCCACTCTTTTTTACTGCGACAGCGGCCATCCCGACGGGAACCAGCTTCAAGCCATCCGCCTGAGGCACTTTCTGTTTGGCGCAGCCCTGCCGCCAACACAGGACACCTGCCATGATTGCCTACCTCATTCTGGTTCATCGCTATCCCGGTCAGTTCAAGCGTCTGTTCAAGGCGATTTACCACGACAGCAACCACTACCTGATCCACGTGGACAAGCGCTCGGGCCCGGCTCTGCAGCAGGAGATAGCCCGCTTTCTGGCCGATTACCCCAACGCCGGCCTGCTACCCAGCAAGAATGCGCTCTGGGGCGGCTACAGCCTGGTGGATGCGGAGCTGCGCGGCATTGCGGCGCTGCTGGAGCAAAAAAAGGAGTGGGAGTTCTTCATCAATCTGAGCGCCCAGGACTTCCCGCTGCGCTCCCAGCGCGACATTCACGACTTCCTGCGCGCTCACAAGGGCAAGGATTTTCTCAAAGTCGCGGATCAGCGTCAGCACAGACCGGACACCCTGCACCGCATCGATCACTATGTGACCGAAACCGCGACGGAGCTGGTGTGTGAACCGGTGAAGACCCGCCCCTACCTGGCAGGCGTGACCCCCTACATTGGCAACCAGTGGATGATCCTGAGCCGGGCCTTCTGTGAATTCGTCAGCCACAGCCCCGAGGTCGATCGTTTCAAGGATTTCTACCGCCACACCCTGATCGCCGACGAGGGCTTCTTCCAGACGGTGATCATGAACACCAGCTATCAGGGCCAGATAGTCAACGATGACAAGCGAGCCATCGACTGGATCCCCATGGGCGACATCAAGCTGCGCCCGCGCGACTACACGGTGCAGGATGCCGACGCCCTGCAGCAAAGCGAGCACCTGTTCGCCCGCAAGTTTGATGAGACCATCGACAGCGACATCCTGGATATACTGGAGCGCGCCATGAGATGCCCCTTCGACACACCTGTCATCCGACAGGCTGCGTTGGTCTGATGATGTGATTCATTCGGACACTTATCGACGCAATCCCCCCCCGGGAAGATTGCGACTTGGGAACAAGCTGGTAGGCTCAAGCCCGGATGACACCGATGGAGAACCCAAGATGAAACACGCCAATATTCTGTTGCTGGGCATCACGGCTCTGACCCTGCTGAGCGGCTGCGAACGCGGGGCCACCACCTTGAGCGTGACTGGCGGCGACCCCATCACCTACCTCTGTGAGCAGAACAATAAGGTACAGGTGCGCTACTTCGCTCTCTCGGACGACAGCCTGAACTTCATCAAACTGTCCCTGCCCGATGGCAAGGACTACACCCTGCCGCAAGCGGTCTCAGCGTCCGGCGCCCGCTATACCGACGATCACGAGGTGGTCTGGTGGAACAAGGGGAAGGAGGGCTTCGTGGAGATGCGCGACAAGGATGGCGAGTGGCAGAGCCTCTATAACGACTGCAAAGAGCAGTGATCGGCAGCCAGCGGCGCTGCACTTCCCCTAAACGACACACCCCGGCCAGGCCGGGGTGTTTGTTATTGAAAGGCCACACGGGAGTGGGCCTTCTTGCGCACCTGATGGCTCAGGCACGCTTGTCGGTGACTACCAGCCAGAGCGCATGGACCATGCCGGGCAAACCGCCGAGCAGGGTCAGCACTATGTTGATAAAGAAATGGAGGCTCAACCCCACCTGGATAAAAGCACACACGGGGGGCAGGAAGATGGCCAGCAGGATCTTGAGCAGATTGTTCATCTCATGGTTCCTCATGAAAGATGTCGCGTGATTCGGATGGGCTAACCATAAACAGCCTTGCCTGCAACTGCAAACCCGACAGGGATCCTTTCCCTCGTTTCTCGCCTGGCATTGAGCCAGGGTTCAGCTGGCTGCGGTCAGCGCACCCGCACTGGAGCCACACAAGGGATCCGTTCTCCCGTTCCCTCTCGCCAGACATCGAAATAGGGGTCAGATAATCCCAGTCAGCGCACCAGCGTCACGCAGGGGATCCGTTCTTCCATACTCTCACGCCAGGCGTTGAGATCGTGGATCTGCTGGTTGCTGCTGCCACGCCAGAGCAGGCCGGGATCCGCCAGCCCCCGCACGAACTTGCCGTCGACCAGCACATCCAGCAGGGCAACCAGCTCACGCTGGGCTGCCGACAGCTCGCCGAGCAGATAGCCGGTCCAGCACCAGATGTCCTTGCCCGGGCACTCGGCCCGCACCCGTTTCACCAGCATCAGCACATGGGGGACGTTGGCAGGGTGCAACGGATCACCGCCGGAGAGCGACAGGCCACGGCGCTTGATGCGGCTGTCGTTGAGATCGTTGATGATGCGATCGCTCATGGCCTGGTCGAACGGCTTGCCGCCATCGAGCCGCCAGGTGGCCTGGTTGTAGCAACCGGGGCACTGATGCTCGCAGCCCGACACGAACAGGGTGGCACGAGTGCCTGGCCCGTTGATGACATCGACCGGGTAGTACTGGTGGTAGTGCATCTTTTCTCCTCAACCCGTCACGGACATCACGCCCGCCAATAAAAATGGCTCCTCAGCAGGAGCCATCTCACCGCCAGCAACCGGCCTTACATGTGCTTGACGCGGCGCTTGACCTCTTCCTGCTTGCCCGCGTTGAAGGGGCGCGCATCCGGGCTGCCGAGGTAGCCGCACACCCGGCGGGTCACCGACACCTTGGCTGGATCGTGATTGCCGCAACGGGGGCAGGTGAAGCCCTTGGAGGTGCACTCGAACTCGCCGGTGAAGCCGCAGTCGTAGCACTCGTCGATGGGGGTGTTGGTGCCGTAGTAGGGCACCTTGTCATAGCTGTAGTCCCAGACGTTCTCCAACGCCTCCAGGTTGTGCTGGATGTTGGGGTACTCGCCGTAACAGATGAAGCCGCCGCTGGCGATGGGCGGATAGGGTGCCTCGAAGTCCAGCTTGTCGTAGGGGTTGACCTGCTTCTCCACGTCGAGGTGGAAACTGTTGGTGTAGTAACCCTTGTCGGTCACCCCGGGCACCACGCCGAACTCCTTGGCGTCGATGCGGCAGAAGCGGGTGCAGAGATTCTCGCTCGGGGTGGAGTAGAGGCTGAAACCGTAGCCGGTCTCCTCCTTCCACTCGTCGGTCGCCGCCTTGAGCCGCGCTATGATGGCGATGGCCTTCTGGCGCAGCGCCTCGCTGTCAAACAGATGGGTGTCGGTGCCGAACAGCGCATTGATGGTCTCGTGCACCCCGATATAGCCGAGCGAGATGGAGGCGCGGCCATGTTTGAAGATCTCGCTGACGTTGTCGTCGGCCTTGAGCCGCACGCCACAGGCGCCCTCCATGTAGAGGATGGGGGCGACCCGCGCCTTGACGCCGTCGAGCCGCTCGATGCGATACATGAGCGCCGTCTTGGCGACCGCCAGCGCTGCATCCAGCTTGTCCCAGAAATCCGCCTCGTCACGGGATTTCAGGGCGATGCGCGGCAGGTTGAGGCTCACCACCCCTATGTTGTTGCGTCCTTCATGGATCAGCTCGCCATTCTCCTCATAAGCGCCGAGGAAGGATCGGCAGCCCATGGGGGTCTTGAAGGAGCCGGTCACCTTCACTACCTGGTCATGGTTGAGGATGTCCGGGTACATGCGCTTGGAGGCGCACTCCAGCGCCAGCCGCTTGATGTCGTAGTTGGGATCCCCCGGCTTGTGGTTGAGGCCATCCTTGATGGCGAACACCAGCTTCGGGAACACCGCCGTTTTCCTGTTCTTGCCAAGGCCCGCGATGCGGTTGCCGAGGATGGCGCGCTGGATGAGGCGGGACTCCCAGCTGTCGCCGAGGCCGAAGCCGAAGGTGACGAAGGGGGTCTGGCCGTTGGCGGTGTGCAGGGTGTTCACCTCGTATTCCAACGACTGGAAGGCGTCGTGGCACTCCTTCTCGGTGCGGGCCATGGCATAGGCGTCCACGTCCGCTATGCCCCACTCCTCGGCCACTTCTCTGTGCTTCTGCCAGCTGATGGTCACATAGGGCGCCAGCACCTCGTCGATGCGGTTGATGGTGGTGCCGCCATAGATGTGGCTCGCCACCTGGGCGATGATCTGGGCAGTCACCGCGGTGGCGGTGCTGATGGATTTCGGGGTGTCGATCTCCGCATTGCCCATCTTGAAGCCATGGGTCAGCATGCCCTGCAGGTCGATCAGCATGCAGTTGAACATGGGGAAGAAGGGGGAGTAGTCGAGATCGTGGAAGTGCAGATCGCCGCTCTCGTGGGCCTGCACCACGTCACGGGGCAGCATGTGGCTGATGGCGTAGTGCTTGGCGACGATGCCGGCCAGCAGGTCGCGCTGGGTCGGTATCACCTTGGAATCCTTGTTGGCGTTCTCGTTGAGCAGGGCCGCATTGGTCTGCTCCACCAGGCCACGGATCTCCTGGGCCAGGCGGCCACGGGCCTCGCGGGCCTGATCCCGGTCGTGACGGTATTCGATATAGGCACGGGCAATGGCCTTGTCGTCGGACGCCATCAGATGGTTCTCGACCCGGTTCTGGATCTCGTGGATGTCCACCTCACCGCGCCCTTCCAGCTCCTGACTGACGGCGGTGGCAACCCGCTCACCCAGCGCCGGATTGGCCTGGCCGACCGCCTCTGCCGCTCGGCCCACCGCCTCGGCAATCAGCTGGGCATCGAATGGTGCGCGACATCCATCACGTTTGATCACAACCGGTTTCATGCGTTTTCCCCGTTTTAAAGGCCAGGCTATCGCCCTCGGCTTACCCTTGTTGGGTCCCCTCCTCCACGCCCGGTCCCCGGCGCAAATAAATTCAGCCGAGACTTGACAAGCCTGGGCTGACGATGAGAAGGAAACAGCTTATACACAGCTTAACAACACAATATATGGGTGTTTTTTTTGAATGCAACCCTATATGTGGTGTCTATTAGGCACCAAAGCGATACCGCATTTCTTGATCCAGAACAGGTTTTGAGAGGAGTGGAACAGTTCACGACCAGTCAAAAAAACGCCCCTTCGAGGCGATCCCAGACGGGGTGCGGGTTGGCGTCCGATCGGGCTGCCGACGTCACCGCGTTGTCATCCGACAACAATTGACCAAGGCAGGTTTGGCACAAAACACACATAATGGGGGCAGTCTTCCGCCAACGGAGAATGAATGTGACCAAGCTGTGGCTACTGCTAGTACTTCTGCTGCCTTTCCCGCTCCGGGCCGCCCAGATCCTGGTGATCAGCAGCTACCATCCCGCCAATCTGTGGGATCAGAGCTATAGCGCCAGCCTGAAGGAGCATCTCAAGGGGGACCATCAGCTCAGTTACTTTTACATGGACACCAAGCGCCAGCCCCGTCAGGAGCTGGCCCAGATCGCCGAGCGGGCGATGAACGCCTACCGGCAGCTCAAACCGGATCTGGTGGTGCTCGGCGACGACAATGCCATCAATGCCCTCGCCCGCAGGATCGCGGCCCAGGGCACCCCTGTGGTGTTCCTCGGCATGAACGAGAACCCCCGCCACAAGGGGCTGGTCGGTCACCCCAACATCACCGGCGTGCTGGAGCGACCGCTGCTCAAGCGCAACATCAGCGAGATGAGCCAGCTGATGGGGGGGCTCGACAAGGCGCTTGTCCTGTTCGATAAAAGCGAGGTCTCGCGCACCGCCATCGAAGATGAATTCAACGGCAGCACGGATCAACGGGTTGGTCATACCCTGGTCAGCAACCAGCAAATCGACGACTACAAACGCTGGCAAGAGATAGTGCTCACCAGCAGGGAGCGCGGCTACGGGGCGCTCTTCATCGGCCTCTACCACACCCTGGTGGACGAGCAGGGGGCCCATGTGAGCGAGCAGCAGGTGATCGAATGGACCAACCAGCACAGCCCGGTCCCGCTGTTCTCCTTCTGGGAGTTCTCGGTCGGCAAGGGCAGGGCCATTGGCGGCCTGGTGCTCAACGGCCACGCGCAGGGGGAAAAGGCGGCGGAGCTGGTCAATACCATACTGGCGGGCACCACCCCCGGCGCCCTGTCACCGCGCGCCGCCCTGCGCGGTGAGTACGTGTTCAGCCGGGACGAGCTGGCACGCTGGCGGCTCGAGGTGCCGCCGAAGTGGCAGACGAAGATCCAATGGCACAACTGATCCCTGAAAATGACAAACCCGGCCATGAGCCGGGTTTGTTTTTGGCGCTATCCACAACCCATCAGGGCTGGATCGCCGCCTGTAACTCCTCTTCGGTCCAGATGGTGATGCCCAGCTCCTGGGCCTTGGCCAGCTTGGAGCCGGCCGCCTCACCGGCCACCAGCACATCTGTCTTGGCGGAGACCGAGCCCGCCACCTTGGCACCGAGCGCCTGCAGCGCCGCCTTGGCATCGCCCCGCGAGAGCTGGGTGAGCGTGCCGGTCAACACGAAGGTCTTGCCGGCGAACGGCTGTTCGGCGGCAGCCTTCTTCTCGATGGCGGGCCAGTGGATACCGGCGGCCAGCAAGGCCTCCAGCACCTCGACGTTGTGGGGCTGGCGCAGGAAGTAGTAGACGTGCTTGGCCACCACCTCTCCCACGTCTGCCACCGCCAGCAGTTGCTCGACAGTGGCGGCGCGCAGGGCATCCAGGGTCAGGAAGTGGTTGGCGAGGTTGAGCGCGGTCGCCTCCCCCACTTCGCGAATGCCGAGTGCAAACAGGAAGCGCGGCAAGGTGGTGCTGCGCGCCGCATCGATGGCGGCCACCAGATTGAGCGCGGACTTTGGCCCCATCCGCTCGAGCCCCGCCAGCTGGATAGCGGTTAAGCGGAACAGATCTGCCGGCGTCTTCACCAGCCCCTTGTCCACCAGCTGCTCCACTATCTTGTCGCCGAGACCGTCCACGTCCATGGCGCGGCGGGCGGCGAAGTGCTTGATCGCTTCCTTGCGCTGGGCCTCGCAGAACAGGCCGCCGGAGCAGCGGGTCACCACTTCCCCCTCCAGCCGCTCCAGGGCGGAGCCGCACACCGGACACTGGCTGGGGAACAGGATCTCGCGGGCGTCGGCCGGGCGCTTGGCCTCCACCACGGCGACGATCTGCGGGATCACGTCCCCCGCCCGGCGCACGATCACGGTATCGCCGATCATGACCCCGAGGCGTTCAATTTCATCGGCGTTGTGCATAGTGGCGTTGGAGACGGTGACACCACCGACGAACACGGGTTTGAGCTTGGCCACCGGGGTCACGGCACCGGTGCGGCCAACCTGAAACTCGACGTTTTCCAGCAGGGTCATCTCTTCTTCTGCCGGGAACTTGTGGGCGGTGGCCCAGCGCGGGGCCCGCGCCACGAAGCCGAGCTCCAGCTGCAGCGCTATGTCGTCCACCTTGTAGACCACGCCGTCGATCTCGTAGGGCAGCGCGGCGCGGCGCGCCAGGATGTCGTCATGGAACGCCTGACAGCCGGCGGCGCCCTCCTTGAGTTTCACCTCGGGGCTGAGCGGCAGTCCCCACTCCTTGAGTTTCTTCAGACGGCCGAAGTGGGAATTCCCCAACTCATCACCGCCGATCCCGACCCCATAGGCGTAGAAGCTCAGGGGGCGGCTGGCGGTGATGCGGGAATCGAGCTGGCGCAGGCTGCCTGCCGCGGCGTTGCGCGGGTTGACGAACACCTTCTCGCCGGCGGCCAGGGCTTTTGCATTCATCGCCTCGAAGCCGGCCTTGGGCATGAAGACCTCCCCCCTCACCTCCAAGCGAGCGGGCCAGCCGGTGCCCCGCAGGGCGAGCGGGATAGCCTTGATGGTGCGCACGTTCTCGGTGATCTCCTCACCGCTGGCGCCATCCCCCCGGGTGGCGGCCTGCACCAGCTGGCCATCCACATAGAGCAGGCTGACGGCCAGACCGTCGAGCTTGGGCTCGCAGCAGAACAGGAAGCTGATCTCGCGCTTGAGGCGATCGCCCATGCGCTGTTCGAACGCCAGCAGCTCCTCGGTGCTGAACACGTTGTCCAGGCTCAACATGGGGATCTCGTGGCGAACCTGCTTGAAGGCCGAGAGCGGCTGGCCGCCGACCCGCACGCTGGGGGAGGTCGGAGTCTTCAGCTCGGGGTGCTCGGCTTCCAGCGCGATCAACTCGCGCATCAGGCGATCGTATTCGGCGTCCGGTACTGTGGGATTGTCCAGCACATAGTACTGATGGCCGTAGTCAGTAAGCAGTTCACTGAGCTGGCCATGGCGGAGCTCAGGATGAGCCAATTCAAGGGCAAGCCGCTCCCCCTTCAATCGGTCATATTCGGCATCCGATACTGTCGGTTTTTTCAGTACATGGTACTGATGGCCGTAGTCAGTCAGTAGTTCACACAGTTGACGGTGGCGGGAGAGGATGTCGCTCATGGAGAAGTCTCGGACTGTGATTGAAATAAGAAGGTAGCCATACAAACAAAAATGCGGCACCTGGGTACCGCATTTTTACTCTCATCGACCCGCAGGACGCCTTAGTCGCGGCTCGCCTCGTAGGCCGCCAGCTCGTGACGGCAACGGGCGATGTCGTCGTCGCTCAGGGGGCTGCGGCTGGCATCGGTCAGCATGGCGTCGAGATCGCTCGCCAGCTGATCCGCCGCCTGCAACATGTGCTCGAACGCGAAGGCCGCGTTGCTGCGCAGGGGCAACTGCATGAACAGGGAGACACCCGGGGTGCTGAACTGCTCCATGCGGTAAGGATTGAAGGTGCCCGGCTTGACCATGTTGATCATGGAGAAGAGCACTTCACCCTTGCCACCCAGATCCTCGTGACGGTGGAAGATGTCCATCTCGCCAAACTTGAAGCCAAGCGCCAGCAGGGAAGAGAGCAGGGTCGCGCCTTGCAGGTCGTGACCTGGGCGTGCCATCAGGTTGATGACATAGACATCCTGCCAGATCTTCTCGACCGGCGGCTGTTCAAAGCGGGGCTCGGCCACCACGGGGGCTTCATAGGCCGGCTCATCGTCGTAGGCTGGCTCTTCATACGCGGGCGCCGGCGCCGCCTGACGGGGCTGATGCACGGGGGCAGGTTCCCGTGCGCCGAAGGTTGGCGCCTGGGCGTAGGCCGGCTCCACCAGCGGCTCGTCGTCGAGGGGCTGCATCATGGGTTCGCGCTGGGGACGGGAACGGTGCACCGGGGTACGGCGGATCACCTGGGCAGGCTTGCGTACCGGTGCGGCAGGCACTTCTTCCAGGAGGTCGGCCGTCGGCGCGTCATACTCCTCCTCGTCTTCTTCATAGACGGGGGGCGGCGCTACCGGGCGGGCAGCAGGCTTGCGAACCACGGGCGGCGGCAGATCGTCGACCTCATCGTCTTCGTCATCGAAGGCGGGAACGGCGGCACGACGGCTGACGTCAGGCTGACGAACCTCTTCGTTGTGCAGCTTGGGCTCGGCACGACGCCCCCCGCTGACCACACGTACCTGACCGACGCCATCCTTGTCGAAGGAATCGTTGTCGCGTTCCCGTGACTTGGATTCCATCCGGCCCATTGGTTTCTCTTTGATCGGTGCCTGACGGTTTTTTCTGTTGCTCCACAACCCGTGAATGAGCAATGCCGCGATGGCAATTCCGCCCAGGGCAACCAAGATGTAACGCAATTCCTGCATTAGCTGCTTCTCTTTCTAGTTTTGCTCAGCCAAAGCGACGGCTTCACCGATGTCGACCGACACTATGCGCGAAACCCCGGGCTCTTGCATCGTGACGCCAATCAGCTGTTCGGCCATCTCCATGGAGACCTTGTTATGACTGATATAAACGAACTGTACTGTGCTCGACATCTCTTTGACAAGAGAACAGAAGCGACCCACGTTCACTTCGTCGAGCGGTGCATCCACTTCATCCAGCAAACAGAAGGGCGCTGGATTGAGTCTGAAGATGGCAAAAACCAGCGCAAGGGCGGTTAACGCCTTCTCCCCCCCGGAAAGCAGGGCAATGGTAGCATTCTTCTTGCCCGGAGGTCTTGCCATGATGCTCACTCCGGCCTCCAAAAGATCATCCGAGGTCAGCTCAAGCCAGGCACTGCCCCCCCCGAATACTTTTGGGAACAGGGATTTTAAATCTTCGTTGACCTTATCGAAAGTGTCGCGGAAGCGTATTTGTGTTTCTTTATCAATTCTTTTAATGGCTTGGCTCAGAGTTTCCAGCGCTTGCTCCAGATCCTGACACTGGTTTTCGAGATAGGTTGCACGCGTTTTCGCCTCCTCATACTCTTCCAGCGCCGCCAGGTTGATGGCGCCAAGTGCCTCCACTTGCGTCTCCAGGGTCTGGATCTCCTGGCGCAACTTGCCCCGATCGGCGGCGATCAGCACCGCCTGATCGAGATCGATCAAGCGCACGCCCAGCTCCTCGAACTGTTCGTGCAAGCCCTGACGCCGGGTCAGGTTGCGCTCCCGCTCCAGCCGCAGCGTCGCCAGCGTCTCCTGGATCTGCACGAGCTGCTTGTGATCCCTGCTGCGGGTCTGCTCCAGCTCGCTCAGCTGCGTCTCCAACTCGGCGAGCCGCTGATGGCAGGCCAGCTGCTGCGCCTCCAGGCTTCGCTGCTCTTTGATCAGGGGCGAGATGTCCTGCACCGACTGCGCATCCGGCCCCTTCAGCTCGGCAAGCTCCAGCCCGAGCCGAGCCAGCTCCTGCTCCCGCAGGGCGATGAGCTGGGACAGATTCTGCTGCTCCAGCTGCCAGCGCTGGCAGTTAGCCTGCTGCTGCTCGCGCCGCAGCCGCGCCTCATCCAGCGCACGCTCGGCACTGCCGACCCGCTCCTGGGCCAGCAACAACGCCTCGGCAAGCGGCTCCCCCTGCTCCTGCAACTCGGCAAGGTGCGCCTCATCGAGCTCAAGCTGCGTCCTGGCCTTCGCCAGTCTCTGGGCTTCGTCGGCCTGCTCCCTGTCAAGGCGCAGCAACTCTTCGCCGAGCTGGCCGAGGCGCTGCAACCGCGCCTGTCGCTGGCCCTCCTGCAGGCTCCAGGCTTCGCGCAGTTGCTGCCAGCGCTGCTCCTGCTCGCGCAGGGTGCGCTGGCTCAGTTCATGGGCCTCCTGCTGCCGGGCACGCTCGGCATCGGCCTCCCTCAGCTGTTCATTCAACTGGACCAGCGCCTGCTGGCCCGCCGCCAGCTCGGTGTGTAATCGCTCACGTTCACCGAGCAGCGCCAGGGTGCCGAGGCCCCCACCCTGACCGAGATCGGCCCAGTTCGGACCAAACCAGTCCCCCGCAGGGGTCAGCAGTGACTCACCGGCCGAGAGGCCTGACTGGCGGGCCAGCGCCTCTTCCCTGCCTGCCACCAGCCAGATGGCATTGAGGAAGGCGGGAATGTGCTCGCCCGCCAGCCGGGCCGCCAGGGTGCCGGGCACAGCAGGCTGGGCCGGCCCAATCCAGAGCCCGCTCTGCGCCAGGTTGCACTCGTCGCTTGGCTGGGCGGTGAGCCAGCGACCGAGCACCTTGTCCAGTGCCTGGGCCCACTCGGGCGCCACCTGCAGGCGATCCGCCAGGTTGGCCCCCTGCATCTGCGCCCCCAGAATTTGGTCAAGGGTGGTGAGGCGGGCCTCCAGCTCCCGCAGCAGGCCAGTCTGCCGATCCTGCTGCCCCTTGCACTCCTCATGACGGACCACCGCCGCCTGCCACTGCCCCTCCAGCTCGGTCTGGCGGGCACGGCCGAGTTCCAGCTCGGCGGCCAAGGCGTCGAGCCTGGGCTGCAACTCTTCCGCCCCGCCAGCCGGGCCACTTTGTTCGTCCTCCAGCTTGAGCCTGGCCAGCCGGGTCTTGGCCTGCAGCTCCTGCAGGCCGTTCACCTCTGCCCTCGTCTGGTTGAGCCGCCCCTGCAACTGGCCAAGCTGCTGCTGCCACTGTTGCTGGCGCTGACGGGCCAGCTCCAGCTGCTCGCTCGCCGCCAGGCGCAGTGCCTGCTGGTCGGTGAGCAACTGCTCACACTGCTCGAGCCACGCAGCCTCCAGCTCGCCCTTGAGGCTGCCGTCGGTCAGCTGCTCATGCTGACTCGCCAGCTGCGCCCTGATGCCCTCGATACGTTCGCCGAGCAGCGCACGCCTGGCCTGCCAGTCGCGGCCGAGTTCACTTTGATGGAGCTGTTGCTGTTCGAGACGGGCGATGGCCTGGCCACCGAGGAAGATCTGTTGCTGACGGCTGGCCTGCTCGGCCTGGGCCTCCTGGCGCGCCACCGACAGGCTGACGTGGCGCCCCTCGTCGGCAGTGCGCTTGGCATCCAGCGCCGCCAGCGCCTGCTCGGCCTGGGTCAGCTCGGCCTTGGCCTCGCCGAGCCGGGTCTCCAGCGCCCACAGTTCGGAGCCGATGAGCTCGGCCCGGGCGGCGCGGCTGCGGCTCTTGAGCTGCTTGTAGCGCTCGGCAGTCTCGGCCTGGGCCCGCAAGTGTTCGAGGCGGGAGCCCAGCTCACCACGGATGTCGCCGAGCCGCTCCAGGTTCTCCTGGGTGTGGCGGATGCGCTGCTCCGTCTCCCGCCGCCGCTCCTTGTAACGGGAGACGCCGGCGGCCTCTTCCATGAACAGCTTGAGATCCGCCGGGCGCGACTCCACCAGTCGGCTGACGGTGCCCTGCTCTATGATGGCGTAGCTGCGCGGCCCCAGGCCAGTGCCGAGGAAGAGGTCGGTCACATCCTTGCGGCGACACTTCTGACCGTTGATCTGATAGTGATTGGAGCCGTCGCGCAGCACCTCCCGGCGCACCGAGATCTCGCTGAACCGGCCAAATTCACCGGGCACCCGGTTGTGGGGATTGTCGAACACCAGCTCCACCGAGGCGCGACCATGGGCGCTGCGATTGAGAGAGCCGTTGAAGATGACGTCCGTCATGTTCTCGCCGCGCAGATGGCGGGCCGAGCTCTCTCCCAGCACCCAGCGCACCGCGTCGATGACGTTGGACTTGCCGCAGCCGTTGGGCCCGACCACGGCGGTCATGTCGGCACTGAGCTCGATGCGGGTCGGCTCGACAAACGACTTGAAACCGGCGAGTTTGATCAATTTCAGACGCATGAGGGCCTATCTGGGTAACGAAATAAAGGGAGAGGCGGGCTGCCGGCTTGACCCCATCCAACTCAGCATCGGTTGGTCATAGGCTGGCGGTTGTCCATCAACATCCGACATCCGAAGGAACCGGGTGGGAAGAGGAATGGACAGGCGACTTTACCAAATCAAAGGCTTGTTTGTAATATGCAGGCAGTTTCCCATTAACAGTTGGAGCTCCGATGAGCCAATCCCCCCACATTGCCAAAGATTCGGTCAGCGGCGCAGACTATTTCCTGCGCGGCTTCACGCTCATCCGTCAACCCGGCATCCGCACCTTTGTGCTGATCCCCCTGCTGGTCAACGTAGTGCTGTTTGCCGGCGCCTTCTATGCGCTCTTGCTGCAACTCGATGGCCTGTTCGCCTGGCTGCACCAGCAGATCCCGTCCTGGCTCAGCTGGCTCGACTACCTGCTGTGGCCCATCGCCCTGGTCACCATACTGGTGGTGTTCTCCTTCATCTTCAGTTCGGTGACGAACTGGATAGCGGCCCCCTTCAACGGCCTGCTGGCGGAGAAGGTGGAACAGGTCCTCACCGGTGAGGCAGTGAGCGACACCGGCATGCTGGACGTGGTCAAGGACGTGCCGCGCACCTTCGGCCGTGAGTGGACCAAGCTGAAATACTACCTGCCCAAGGCCATCGGCTGCCTGATCCTGTTCCTCATCCCGGTGGTCGGCCAGACGCTCGCCCCCGTGCTCTGGTTCCTGTTCAGCGCCTGGATGATGGCGATCCAGTATGTGGATTACCCGTTCGACAACCACAAGATCGACTTCATCACCATGCGCGACGCCCTCAAGCAGCGCCGCGGCAAGTGCCTGAGCTTCGGCGCCCTGGTCACCCTCTTCTCCGCCATTCCGGTGGTGAACCTGTTCGTGATGCCGGTCGCCATCTGTGGCGCTACCGCCATGTGGGTGGATCAATACCGGGCCGAGCAGCTGCGCCGCTAGGCCGGCTCTGAGATAACAAAAAACGGGGGCGAAAGCCCCCTTTTCATTACTTAATCTAATGCCAATGTGAGAGTGCTTGTCCAGCCAGTACAGGCTTGTTAGGATGCGGGCCTTTCTCGCACCCTGGGATATCTCATGTTACATGCACTCTTCTTGCTCGGCCTGGTGGCCGAAGGGATGACAGGCGCGCTGGCGGCGGGTCGGCGAAGGATGGATCTGTTTGGCGTGGTGATCATCGCCTCGGCGACCGCCATAGGTGGCGGCACCATCCGAGATGTGCTGCTGGGACACTATCCCCTGCTCTGGGTGGAGCACCCCGAATACGTACTATTGGTGGCTGGCGCCGCCATGGTGGGCGTCATTTCGGCACCGCTGATGCGTTATCTCGGCAAGCTGTTCATGGCCCTCGATGCCCTGGGGCTGGTGGTGTTTTCCATCTTCGGCGCGGCCCGGGCGCTGGAGATGGGTCACGGGGCCGGTATCGCCTGCATCATGGCGGTGGTGACCGGGGTCTTCGGCGGCGTGCTGCGGGATCTGCTGTGCCAGCGCATCCCCCTGGTGTTTCGGCGCGAGCTCTATGCCGCCGTCTCCCTGGTGACCGCCGCCCTCTACTGCCTCGCGCTGGATCAGGGGCTGCCCAATGATTGGGCCGCCTTCGGGGCCATCGGCGTCGGCTTCGTGCTGCGGCTGCTGGCGGTGCACTTCAAGTGGGGGCTGCCCACCTTCAACTACCAATATGCCACTCACTGAGTGCGCCAGCTTCTGACCATACTGACTTTATTATCACCAACAAAAAAGCGCCCGAAGGCGCTTTTTTGTTGGTGATGACAACACAAGACTAGCTCAGTTGATCCCTTCCGAACTGAAGAAGGTCGCCTTGTCGGCGATGAAACGGATCTTGATGTTCTTGTTATCCTTACCCCAGATGCAGCTGGTAGTCCCCAGCTTGTCCTCACAGCTCTCAGCCTTGCCGAGGATGCTGGCCGCCTCCGCATAGCTGATCCCCATCTTCAGCTTGTCATAGTTCTCCCGGTTCAGCTTGCTGCACCCGGTCAACAGCAGCGCGATCAACCCGCCGATCAGAATATGCTTCATCTATCTCTCCTCTAGGTTAGTGCCCAGAGCCTAGCAGCTCGGCTCCCCCCTTTGCCAGCGACGACCTGTCAGGGATCGGGGTTGCCGTATCGAAAAACAAGGCACAATAGACCCGTATTGCCAGCGACCTGTACTAGGTCGGTATCACCGTATTTGGACAAGTGACGGGCTGCGGACCCTTACCGCAACTTACCAGCTGCGAACCGGGCCGGTATCGAGGTGCACGAAGTTATCCGACGGGTAGTAACCGACACCGCCCACCTTGAGGTTCAGGGCCGCCTTGCGCAGGTGTGCCAACTGCACGCCGGGGATGCGCACATCCACCGCCTGTCCCAGGGTGTGATAGCTGTGCTTGGCGACGCCGCGACTGCGTTGACGCTTCTGGCGATTGGTTGCCGGAGAGCGGTAACCCGAGATGAGCTGGATCTCGCCCTGGCGACCCAGCTTGTGTTGCAACAGAAACAGCTGATCGAACAGCTTCTTGTCGATGTTAAACACCTCGTTGCGACGATAGTCGCGGAAGATATGATTGAGCTCGGCCAGACCGTCGCTCAGGTAACGTCCATTCTCCCAATAGTTGGCCTGGACCCGCTCGCCGGTATTGAGGTTGAAGAAGCTGAGTTCACGCCCCGAGGTACTGCGGCTCGCCATGGCCGGGGACGGCAACAGGCTGGCCCCCATCAGGCAACCGGCTCCCAGCAGCAGACGGCGTCGGCTTATCTCTTGTTCCAGCATCCGTTGTCCGTCCATCGCATAGTTAAGTAAAACTGATGAGTAAATTTGATACAGACACCTGAAACTACCCGTCGATAAAAGCCCTGTCAAACCGCAATCGCCCATAGAAAAGGCTATGTCCCAATTACGTGTTGCATGGGGCGCCCCAGCGCCTCATGCAAGCAATGCGGGATATCCACTGCCTGCCCATAACGCTCCAACATCCTTCGCCAGCCCAGATAATTCCTCAAATAGCTCGTCGCCACCCCATGGAACCGCGCCATCCACTCCTTCAACCGCCTGTGATATCCGTT